>JAHEEJ010000011.1 GCA_024640705.1 Deltaproteobacteria bacterium | reverse complement strand
TGATCGTCTTGAAGCGCTCCCGCAGTGCGAGCGTCTTCGGGCCAGCGGTGCCGTCACCGATGGTTTCGCGGTCGATCTCGACGACCGGGCAGATTCCCGTTGCGGTTCCGGTCAAGAAAACCTCGCCGGCCCGAAACAGATCCTCGGGCGTGACGTTCTCTTCGCGCACTTCGTAACCGTCGTGCTTGGCGATTTCGATCACCGCGCTGCGGGTCACGCCGAGCAACACGTTGCGATCGGGCGGCGTCCTGAGCGTGCCGTCGGCGTCGAAGAAGAACACGTTGGTGGTCGGTCCTTCGGCGATGTAGCCATCTTGATCCTCGAGCAGCACATCGTCGTAACCCTGCCGGCGCGCTTCCCACTTGGCGGCCATCGGCGAGGCGTAGTTGGCGGAGACCTTCGCCTGGGGATCGACGATGTCGCGCCGCCGGTTGCGCCTCGTCTTTTCGATCCAGAGCCGCAAGGTCGCCTTCGCGGGCTTCTGCCCACCCGGCTTGCGGGCCGCGATGTCCGCACCCGGGTCGTAGGCGGCGACCGCCACGCTCACGCGATCGTCCGCGGGCACGACGTCGACCTCCACCGAGCCGATGAATGCGCTGATCTTCACGTGTGTCGCCCCGGGGTTCGCGCGAACGGTCAGCACGATCGCCTCGGCGATCGCCTCGGCGCCCATCCGCAGCGGCAGGCCGACGAGTTCGGCCGAGCGCAGCAGGCGTTCGACGTGCTCGCGCAAACGGAAGATCGCCGGCCCCCGCGGCGTCGCGTGGACGCTCAGGAAGTCGAAGATCAGCGAGCCGCGCTGCAGGCTGTGGGACAGGATGTGGACGGTTGCGCGCTCCCAGGGCACGAGTTCGCCATCCAGCCAGATTCGGCGGTCGGGGGGCGCTTCGGGGACTTGCTCGGCGGCAGTTGTGGTCACGGGCGGGACTGTATCACGGGAACCCGGGCTAGACGCCCCGGCGCGGGCGTTTCGAGCCACCTGCGGCCGGAAAAATCCGCATCAACCGGTCAACGCCCCATCGGCAATCCAGTCCGGCGCGCAGCGAACCGATCCTCCATTTGACCCGGGAAGCGGGGCCGATTTCAGGCTAGACTCCACCCTCCGCTTCACCCGTGGCGGGCCATGCCGACGTAGCTCAGCTGGTAGAGCAGCGCATTCGTAATGCGCAGGTCATCGGTTCGAATCCGATCGTCGGCTCCACCCACCCCATCGATACCGCCGGGTTTTCGATTTCAAGACCGACACCTGTTCGTGTCGCATCGAGAACAATCACCCACGCGAGGGCTGCCGCTAGAGTCGATGCTCTCGAAAATTCCGGTGCAAGCCAACCAGCGGGCCCGGACAGCGAAACCCCGTGGGGATTTGGCACCTTACGCCATTTTTTTTCACACTGGGCTCGCATTTTCCATTAGGGTGGCGGACGAAGTCGCCCATCGGCCATTTGCAGAGAGCTGGGTACACATGGTGGATCTAAAGAAACGGATGACAGATCTTTCAGCTCGCGCGATTTTGAGCATCTGTCTCCTCTTGCTGAGCGCAGGATCCGCTGCGGCATTCGAGATGTCGAGCGCGAGCTACACGTCGCTCGGGGGCCATACGAACGGCGGTGGCTCGGTAGACCTCACGAGCACGGCCTCCTCGCCCGCCTACTCGGAAGGCGCCGGCAGCCTCGGGCAGCGCGAAGCCGTCGGGCTCAGCGGTAGCGCCAGCAGCCTCGCCACCAACCGGCCGGGCTTCTGGGCGGTCGCGCAAGGGGAGCTTCCCTTCCTGGACGCCGACGGCGACGGAATCCAGAGCTTCCTCGATGACGATGACGACAACGACGGACTCGTCGACGCTGTGGAAACCCGCACCCATTACTTCGCTTCTGCATCCGACACCGGGACCGATCCGAACAACCCGGACAGCGATGGCGACGGAATTCTCGACGGCACCGAGGTCGCGAACGGTACCGATCCCAATGTCTTCAACTCAACCGAACCGCCTGAGATCCCGGCACTTTCCCCGCTCGGAAGGGGGATTGCCATCTCGTGGATCGCGATCCTGGCGGTGTGGGGATTGCGGCGGAGCGATTCCCGAAAACACCGATCGAAATCGACGTAGAGGTGCCCCATGAGAAATCCGATTCGAACCCTTTTCCATAGCTCACTGTTAGTCGCCTTGGCTGTTGCGCTGACGACGTTTGCAGCAAACGCCGCCGTTCCCGGCCAGGTCAACTATCAGGGATTACTCCTCGATGGCATTGGGGATCCGGTCACGGGCCCGGTCGACATGGTCTTCTCGCTCTACCCCGATCCCAGCGGCGGCAGCGCGCTGTGGACCGAAGTCCACGACGCCGTCGACGTGCTCGATGGTGTCTACGAGGTCGAACTGGGTTCGACCACGGCGCTCACGCCCGACCTGCTCGCGGGCGCAGCCGTCTACCTCGAGATCGAAGTCGAGAGCGAGATCATGACGCCCCGCCAGCGCCTGCTCGCCGTTCCGTACGCGCTGCAGGCGGAGTCCGCGAACTCGATGGGTACGCTCACGGCCGTGGCCGCCGCCCAGATCTACGAAAACTTCGCCTTCGACGGCGCCGATCCGCCCAACGACGACCCCCGCGAAGGAACGGCCGACGTGGACGGCGATGGTCTCGCGAATTTTGTCGACGACGACAACGACAACGACGGAATCAAAGACAGCAACGAACTCATCCGCGGCTCAGACATCAACCTGATCACGCCTGACATCGGGAACCTCAACCCCGCGAGCCTTCGGCAGTGCTCGACGACGTCGGTTCACGTTCAGGGAACGGGTTTCGAACCCGGGCTGAGTGTCTCCTTCGGCAGCCAATCGCCAGTCCCCTCCAATCTCACCGCAACGGGTTTCGACGTCACGGTGGGGCCGCAGGCCCCGGGCAAGGTCGACGTCAACGTCACCAACCCCAATTTCGAAACGGACACCGTGGTCAACGCCTTCAATTTCTTCAGCCGGACACCGACGATCACCGGTTTCGATCCGCCGTTCTCGGAGCGCAACACGCTCGCTTCGTTCCAGGTCCTGGGAACCAATTTCGAGCCCGGTCTCAGCGTGACCGTCGGATCCGAAACCCCGACGCCCACGAACGTGACCCCTACGAGCTTCGACGTCACGGTCCAGGTTCCGAATACGAATACGGTCGAAGTCAGCGTGACCAACATCTGCGGTGAACAAGCTCCGCCTCAAAACCATCAGTTGACGGCGTTCAAGCGCGTCTTCGTTTCGAGCGTCAGCTATGACAGCAACCTCGGAGGCATCGCGGGAGCAGATGCAAAATGCGCCCAGCTCGCATCAGACGCCGGCCTTCCCGGAACCTTCCTCGCGTGGATTTCGGATGGCGTCACGGATCCGGACTCTCGTTTCGATAAATTGGCAACCACCTATGTCGTGACCTTCGAGGATCGCGTCATCGCCAACGACTGGGCGGATCTGACCGATGGCACGCTCGACTTCCCGATCACCTACTCGGAATACGGCACCACCGTCTCCGACACCGTATTCACCAACGTCAATCCCGACGGAACGACGAAGGACACCACGAATCACTGCAACGGCTGGGGGGCCGGCGGCACCAATGCCAACCTCGGCCGCTCGATCTACACCGCTGGATCGTGGACGGACTATCAAACTGCGGCCTGTGGAACTGCAGAGAGAATCTATTGCTTCGAACAATGAGAACCCGAAGCGAGGTCGATCCGGGATAACCCGTTCGTGAAGCGCAGAGACGGTCGCGCAAAACGCGCGATCACCAAAGTGTTTCGCGCAGCGGCAGCAATCGGCTGGTTCCTCATCCCCCGATTCGGGATACGCCCCCGCACTGGATTTTTCCAACCCCACTTCACCTCGCTGGCGCGGGATCCGCTCGCTCCGGTTCAGGGCGTGATTTTTCTGACGATCGCAGCCAATGAGGGTTAAACCCCATCGGGTATAACTCCGAAGAAGCTCCCGATGATGACACTAGGCTCCACGCTCTCTCTGATCCGATCTGGCCCCGCGAAGCAGGGATTCACCTTGGTCGAACTCATGGTCGCGCTTGCGATCATCGGCGTGCTCACGACGGCCGCACTCCCGAGCTTTCTGCGTTACCAACTCCGGGCGCGCTCGAGCGAAGCGCTCGTCAACCTCAGCGCGATCGCGACGAATCAGGAAATCTATTTCGCGGAGCACGGCGTCTTCCTCGAGGTGGCGTCTCCCGTGCCGGCGAGCGCTCCGGGCAGCAGCCGAAGCGTCTGGACGTTCGGCAGTAATTTCGACACGCTCGGCTGGGCACCCGAAGGCGGCGTTCAATTCCAGTACCAGGTCGTCGCCGACAACAGCCAGGCTGGATCGGTGCGCTTTACCGCCGAGGCGCGGGGAGACGTCGACGGAGACGGCCAACCCAGTTTCTGGGGCTTCATCAAGTCGAGCACCAGCGGGGGCTTGAGCGGAGCCTTCCCCGGAACGACGTGTGTCGGATCCGGGGTCGTCGCAGGCAATACCACCAACGCTGTCGATACCCCGGGGCCTTGCGACACGTCTTCGGGGCGTTCGGTCTTCTAGCAACCGCCGCGCGTCAGCTGCGGAGCCCGCGGAACCATCGGACGCTCACGCGCCCAGCCTGTATGCTCTCGCTCGAACCCTGGCGAGCCCCACTCACGCATGATTGCCTTTGCAAATCTATTTCTGATCGGATTCGCGCTCGACGGTGCGGTCTCCGTGCTCGACGACCTTTTGCGGACCGGTTCGGATCCGACGACGCTGTCGGTTCTGCGCGCGGCGATCGCACTCGCGGTTTCGTTCGCGGCACTCGGGAACTTCTTGCTGCTCGCGATCAACCCTCGACTGCCCAAGAGAATCCTGCTGCCCTTGATCGGGTTTCTGATCTGGTGCTTGCTGGGCGCCTACCCGTTCGCGACCGGACTCCAACCCTCGGCGACGAGCGCGTTCGCGCTTTCGGGGATCCAGCTCGCGCTGGCACTCGCCACCTTTTGCTGGATTCGCCTCCGCTCCACCACCCACCACTGGCTGTTGCACGCGAGCGACCTGCCGAGGAAGCGGCCTCGGGTCGGCTACACGCTGCGCTTCGCGGTCGCGACCGCGCTGATCGCCCCTCCCCTGCTCGCCGGCATCGCGGGATTGTCGTTGTTCTCGCAGATCGAACGCGCGACCGCCGGGTTCATGACATTCGACCTCACCGGCATCAACTCGACCGCGCGCGAGTACCGCCGCGAAGACCAGCGGATCGACCTCATCGGCATGGCGCACATCGGGGACGACGACGCCTACCTCGATCTCTTCGAATCCTTCGCGGGAAAATCCACGCTGCTCCTCGAAGAGGGCGTGACCGACGAGGATGGCCTGATCGGAGACAGCCTGCTCTACGACATGCTCGCGGGCCGCATCGGACTCGACGTTCAACCCAGCTTCGAGGCCCTGCTGGCCGAGATGCCCCCGAGCGACGCGGGTGTCCCGATGCCCGATATCCGCAACGCGGATGTCGACGCGAGGGTGTTCGAGAAAGACACGCTCGCAGTGATCGGCGCGGCCGCTCGGTTGTACCAGAGCGATCGGCTCGCGCCGGCGCTGAAAGAATTCCAGGCGACGCTCGACGAACTCGGGCCCGAAGCGACCGCGGTCGCGTTTCGGGATCTGATCGACAACCGCAACGCCCACCTGCTGGGCGAGATCCAAGCTGGCCTGGACGACTACCAGCGGATCATCGTGCCCTGGGGTGCGCTGCACCTGCCCGGCATCGAAGACGCGATCCTCGATTGGGGATTCGAGCCAACGACATCGAGTCAGCGCCGGATCGCCGCCTACCAGACGATTCTCGCAGCACTGTTTTCGCGCGAAGAAGCGCGCTGATCCGCTACTCGAAGCTGATCGTGGTGGTTTTCATCAGCAACTCGGTGCTGGTGCGTCCACTGCTCGAACCACCCTTCTCGAGTTGCTGCACGGTCTCCATGCCTTCGACGACTTCACCGAAGATGGTGTGCTTGTCGTCGAGGTGGGGTGTCGGAACGAAGGTGATGAAAAACTGGCTGCCGTCAGTGCCGGGTCCCGCGTTGGCCATGCTGAGCAGACCGGGCCGATCGTGGCGGGCGCTTTTCGAATACTCACCGTCGTAGTCGTAGCCGGGCCCACCGATCCCCTTCCCCAGCGGATCCCCACCCTGGGCCATGAAACCCGTGATGACGCGATGGAAGATGACACCGTCGTAGAAGCCCAGTCGCGCGAGGTAGACGGTGGACGAAACGTGCATCGGCGCGATGTCGGGCATGAGCCGGATCTTGATCTCGCCGACGTTGGTCGCGATGTTCCAGAAATAACGCTTGGAGGCATCGAATTCGACCTGCGGCGGTTGCGGCAGGCTCGTCTTCCATCCCGCCTGGTTGCGGTCGATGGACTGTTCGGCGATGAAGCGGTCGATGGCCGCAAGGGCGACGTCGTTTTCGGGCACGGGGATCTCCTTGGGATGGCTGTGGGGGCGGGATCCTGCCGCATCGGAGCCGAGAGTTCAAAACAAAATTCCGATCCGGCGGCGAAGAGCCTCCTGGGCCGGCCACAGCTAGAATTCGCTCGCCTGCCCCGTAGTGGAGGTTTCATGTCGAATTTTCAACCCGGCATCCTCGCTCCCGTGCCGCCGTTCGCGCGATGCCTCAGTTTCCAACTCCTGCCCGACGGGGAACCGCTGGCCGCTCTCGCAGCGCTGACCGAGCGAAGACTCGGAGACGACCTCGTGGTCGGAATCGGCCAACCGCTCGCCCTCGCACTCGAGGCCGAAATCCCCGGCCTGCGCGGCTTCACGGCACTTTGCGGGCCCGGCCTCTCGATCCCTTCGACACAGACCGCCCTCTGGTGCTGGCTGCGGGGAACCGATCGCGGCGAATTGGTGCACGCCGGTCGCGCGCTCGAAGCCGACCTGGAATCCGGCTTCGAGGTCGAGCAGGTGATCGACACTTTTGTGTATGCGGGGGGCCGCGACCTGACCGGCTACGAGGACGGCACCGAAAACCCCACGGGTGACGCCGCGCTCGCCGCCGGGATCCTCACGGAGGCGCGCCCGGGACTCGCGGGTTCTAGTTTCGTCGCCGTCCAGCAGTGGGTGCACGACTTCGAGGCCTTCGAAGACTTCCCGCTCGCAGAACGAGACGACCTCATCGGGCGCCGGCAGAGTGACAACGAGGAACTCGGGGACGCGCCGCCCTCTGCGCACGTGAAGCGAACCGCCCAGGAAGACTTCGCGCCGCCTGCATTTCTGGTGCGCCGATCGATGCCCTGGGCCGACGAGGATGGCGAAGGCTTGCTGTTCATCGCGTTCGGCCGATCTCTCGACGCGTACGGCGCCATTCTTCAGCGCATGACCGGCGCCGAAGACGGCATCGTCGACGGACTCTTCCAATTCACCCGGCCGATTACGGGTGGCTTCTATTGGTGCCCGCCAGTGATCGACGGCAGGCTGGACCTGCAGGCGATCGACGCCTGACCGCTCCGACCACGAGAAGCCCGACGCCTTCCAACCCCCTACTCCGACTCGAGACCCTCCAATGCAGCGCGCTCCCGTGCGCGCACCGCTCGCTCGCTGTGCTCGAGTGCGCTCTTCTTGCGATGACACGGAACGCAAAGCGTCTGCAGATTCGAAAGCTCGTGGGTGCCCCCATCGATCAGGGGGATCTTGTGGTCGAGTTCCCAGAGTGAGCGACGGGGCACGAACCCCTTCTTTCTCATCCGCGCCCACATACCGCGCCCCTTGAACCCGCGGCGCAGCTGCAAGGTGTCCACCCGACATAGCGCGCAGACCCCGCGATCGCGCCTGCGAACGCGCTGTCGCAACGCGCGAGGATCCGTCGCGTTGTAGGTGGCCACGCAGACGGGATGCCAGCGGCGGCGGCGGTCGACCATGCCGCGCTTTTCGCCGGACTCGTGCCGGATCGACTCGCCGCACCAGCGGCAGGTCCCGCGCGGGGCGTCCGTAAAAGGGATCTCGGGGCGTCGGTGATTCAATTTCGTTTGACGGCATCCATCTGCGCTCGCAGCGCGCGGCTGCGGGCGGGTTACACAACCTTCGGATTCAGTGCCGGCTCTCGTATCTGCGCCAGGCTTCGCGATGGGCGTTGATCGGAAGATCCAGCTGCGCGGTTTCTGGAAGCTTGACGATCGCCGCCTTCCAATGGCTGACTTCGAGTTTGAAGCTCGTGTCCCAGAGTTCTTTGGTGCGCCTGCGCGGCTTGTAGCTGGGACCTTTGCCCGGCGCCTGCGCCGCTTTGCCAATCGCCGCCGCGAGCACGTACACCGCGCCGGCTTTCGCACTCCATTGCGTCGTGCTGTCGGTCGTCGACTCGGCGGTCGTCGTGGTCGCGGACAGCCCCTGCTCGACGGTCTTGCGCGAGTAGTAGCTGACCTTGATCTCGTACTCGCCGGGCGGCGCCTCGATGCAGGCCGGGTAGTGCCAGGCTTCGTAACGGGCCTCGACCGCAACCGGATCTTCGATCCGGCGGATCGTGGAAACGTGGGTCGTGCGATCGAGGTGACAGAGAATCGCGACCTCTTCCCGCGGCCGCATGGGACCCTCGTAGAAGCGAAACCACTTGACGTCGGGCTCGGCGGAAGAAGATTGGCCCGGGCTAATCGAGTAGAAGGCCAAACCACCCGCGGCCATCACGGTGGCACCCGGGCCCGTGTACAAAGTCCGCAGACCATGGGTGTCGACATCCCAACCCTCTTTGAGGGTCTCGGAGGATCGCCTCGCGGCTTCGGGCAGCGCACAAGCCGTCAGGCCGGCCACGAGCACCACCGCAAGCGCAGCTGCGAACGATCGTTGACACCTCATGGGGGGCAGGGTGTCGCAACCTGGGCCGCAGTTCCACGGGGCCGAAGAATCGGTACTCTCGCGCCTCGAATCCAAGGGCCGGCCTGAGGGCCAGAAAGGTGCGTTCCGATTGAGCCGTCCGTCCGCCACGATCTTTGCGCTGCTGGGCTTGCTGATCGCCCCGTGGGGATGCTCGACGCCCCCACCGCCCAGTTCGAGCCTGCCCGGCAAGCTCGCCGTCGAATCCACTGGCTCGGTCGAGCTCGTCACCGCGGAAGCCGAGGACGTCGAAGTCCCTTCGGCCGCCCAGCCCCAGGAGGGGCAGACCCGTCTTCCCAAACCAGACCCGGATGAGGGTGCGGGCACCCTGCTCGTCTACACGGCGATTACCGGCCAGCAGGAACCCTTCAGCTCGGGAACCTCGCGAACCGCGCCGTCCGAACCGGGGCGCTGGACGGCGGAGGGCGAGGAGAGCCGCGGACGTTCGCTCGAGGCCCAGATCGAAGAAGAATTGCGACGTCAGCAGCTGGCGATCGAAAACCTCGAATCGGAAGCATCCGAGCAACAGACCGTCGAGTCGCTGATCACGGGGCAGTCCACCGTAGAGCGCGCCAACCCACGGGTAGCCCCGGACGCTCCGCAAGATCGAGAACTTCCGCTCTCGGTCTTCGAAATGGAACCGGTGACGATCGTGGCGGGCAGCTGGGACAACGAGGAGACCATCAAGGTCACCCGCGGCGTGCTCGATGCCGACCGCGACGGCGTTCCCGAGCAGATCCGCTTCTTCGAGCCGGAATCGATGCTGCTGCTTCGCCTGGAGCAGGATTCGGACTACGACGGAAGCCTCGACCTCTGGAACACCTATACGGACGGCAAACTCACCTCGCGGGTGCGAGACACCAGTGGCGACGGAAACGCCGACGTCTGGGAGCAATACGAGAACGAGCGCATGACCCACCGCACGATCGATCGCGACCAGGACGGAGTCGCCGACGCTTTCTACGTCTATCGGGGCGACATCCTCGTAGAGGAGCGCCACGATGCCAACAACGACGGTGTCGTGGACCGGTTGATCAGCTACCAGAACCTATTTCGCGTTCACGCTGAAGAAGACCGGGACCAGGACGGAAACATGGACGTGTGGACGACCTACGGCGTATCCCACGGCAAGGAGGTCGTCGAGCGCGTCGAGCAGGCCACTAAGGGAAGCGGGCCGCCTGACCGAATCGAAACCTACGACACCAGCACGGGCAAGTCACAGCTCTCCAAACTCGAAGAGGACCGCGACGGCGATGGAGTGGTGGACGTCACTTCGCGTTACGAGAATGGCAAACTCGTTCAGCGCGAGATCGCGGATCCCGACCTGGCGCCACTTTGAGTCACCGGGCCATTCGGGGCGCGCGAACCGGGCGCTCACCGGTACCGAGGAGAAAGCCGATTTGAACCACCCGCCGAACAGAGGCCGCGCTCCCTTGATCGTCACCCTGTCACTGCTGTCGCTCGTCGCGGGCTGCACGTTCGTGAAAACCGATACCGGGCGGAAGCTCGTGAGCGAAGACGATCCGATCTTCGACACGCGGCTTCGCGGGCTCGATCCGGCCGAACTCGACCTGTCGGATTTCTGGATCGACGGAGAGGTGCCGCCTCCAGATGAGGAGATTCCGATCAACCACCGCACCTACGCGAAGATCGTCGCTGCGGTGAGCGATGGCATCGTCAACCTCTACACCACGGTGCTCGAAGAGCGGGAGGCGCTCATCGGAATCAACCCGGGCGATCTGCTGCCGTTTCGGATTCCGATCGTGTCACCGGTGCTCGACTTCATTCCGTTCCAGATGCCGATCCCGTACGAGGACGAGGGCTACGCGCTGGGCTCGGGATTCCTGATCAACGAAGGCGGCTTCATCCTCACCAACGCCCATGTGATTCGCAATGCAACCGACATCCGGGTGGTGCGCGCGAAGAGCCGAGAGGAATTCCCGGCGCGGATCATCGGCGTCGATCCCGCGACGGACTCCGCGCTGATTCGCATCGAACCCCAGCCCGACATGCAGGTGCTCACGCTCGGAAATTCCGGGGCACTCGAGGTTGGTGAAATCGTGATGGCCGTGGGCAATCCGCTGGGTCTGAATCACACGGTCTCGTCTGGCCTGATCAGCGCCAAGGAGCGAATCGTCTCCGAAGACACCACCTCGTTGCTCGACTACCTGCAGACCGACACGGCGATCAATCCGGGCAGCAGCGGGGGGCCACTGCTCAACCTGCACGGTCAGGTCGTCGGCATCAATACCGCGATCGCCACCGATGCACAGAACATCGGCTTTGCGATTCCGATCGACACCATCAAAAACGTGATCCCGATTCTCGTTTCCGGAAACCCGGAGCGCGGCTGGTTCGGAGCCGCCGCACGTCCGGCTTCACCCGGAGAGGCCGCCGAACTCGGGCATTCGAATCCAAGCGCGGTGATCGTCGACGAAGTTCTCGACGCCAGCCCGGCGTCGAACGCCGGCGTTCGCGTCGACGACCTGATCCTCCGCATCGGCGATCAGGAGATCCCGGATTTCATCGCGTTCCGGCGTCAGCTCATCAGCTTGCGCCCAGGCAGCCACCTGGACCTGACGATCCTGCGGGACGGCAAGGTGATCGAGGTCAGCAGCACGCTGGTGACCCCGCCGAAGCACTAAACCGCGCAATCGCGGCGCGAACTCAGAACCCGCTCTCATCCGCACGCCGTCGATACTCGGCAGCTTCGTCGCTCCGCCCCGCGGCGCTCAACATCTCGCTGTAGGCGCGATAGGTCTTGCTCAACTGGTGGCTCGATTCACCCAGGCCCTCGCGCAAAATCGAGAGCGACTCGCGATAGAGATTCTCGGCTTCGCCGAATCGACCCTGATCGGTGTATAGCGTCGCAAGATCGCGGGTGAAGACGCCGATATCGGTATTCCGCTCGCCGACCACCCTGATCGACAGCCGGATCGCCAGGAGGTGATTCCGCTCCGCGTCCTGCACACGCCCGGTCTCGGCCTGCAGCAGGGCCAGATTGTTCTGGGCGACGGATGCATTGCGCCAGTAATCGCGCCCCGCGCGCGAGTAGATCGTGAGCGACCGGATCAACAGATCCTCTGCGACGGGATAGTTCCCTTCGCGCCGCTCCGCGTCTCCGAGATTCTGCAACAAGGCCGCCACATAGGGATGATCGCTGCCGTAGACCGCCACCCGAAGATCGACCGCCTCGGCCAGCAGCGTCTCGGCTTCGGGGATGCGGCCGAGATCGAGATAGAAGACCGCGAGGTTGTTGAGCGCGTTCGCGAGCCGGTCACTGTCCGTCGGGGAATTCGAGCGCTCCGCGGCGATGATCGCCTGATAGTCCCGCTCGGCGGCTTCGTAGAGCCCCTGGCTGAGGCGAAGCTCGGCGCGCTGGCTGAGGGTCTGCAGCGTCCGCGGATCTCCCGGCGCAAAAGCCTGGCTCGTCGCCAGCGCACTCTCGTACCACTCGCCTGCCGATTCGATTCGCCCCTGCCTGTGAGATCGCGTGGCCTGGGCCATCTGCTCTTCCCAGCGTTCAGCCGGGTCGCGCGATTGCGCGGAGGGTTCGACGACAGTCGTCGTACAGCCGAGCGCTCCCGCAAACAGCGCGAAGGCTGCGGCCGCTCGCCTCAGCGTCGGACTCAATGGAGTCGATCCGAAGCTGTCGCCGTGGATGCCCGACGCATCGCGAGTTCCGCGTCGAGTGCTTCGCGACTGTGCGCGAGCAGAAGTCCTGGCTCGATGCACGCGGCGGCTCCCGGATCTTCGGCGCTCAACGGAATCATCAGGGCACCCTGCGCATCGGCCGGTTCGGGCCAACCCCCGGAAGGTGCATCGAGCTGAAACAGAAACGCCCGTAAACCTCCCGGATCGAGCGAGAGTTTCCGCCGAATCTCGGCGAGCGCGCGCCGCAACAAACCGATCGCGATGATGCCGAGCGTGAAGCGCGCGTTGAATTCGACGATCGGGCGCAGCTCGATCCGACCGGGCTCCCATTCGAATGCGAAGGCGTCGACTCCACAGGGCCCATGATAACCGGCGGCGGCGGCGGCCTGGGCGACCGCAACCGCCGCCTCGCGCAGGGCCTCGTCGTAACGGTTGCCCGAAGTCACGCGGCCCTTGCTGTCGATGAAGCCGCGATGTCCGCGGTAGAGCCCCGAACCTTTGACGAGCAGTTCGGTGGTCCCCAGCAGCACGATTTTCCGATCGGAGCCGATCCAGAGCTGTGCGCTCAGGTCGCAGGTTCGTTTGAGCCAGGGTTCCAACATCGCCCCACCCGATTCGGCCAGGCGCGCAAAACCGCCGCTCGCCTCGGCGACGCGGCCCGCGTTGCCCGCGACGCGCCCTCGACCGCTGGTGCCAAACCGCGGCTTGAGGGTGAAGCGACCCGCAGTCCAACCGGGCCATTGCGCGAGCTTCGCTTCGATCCCTCGAATCGCAGCGTCGGAATCCCGCAAGTCGTCGGATTCGAGCACGCCGATACAGGGCGTGAGGCACGCCGGAAACATCCGCTCCTCGACGGCAACCCGGTGAGCAAACGCCTTGTCGTGTACCTCTCGAACGACTTCGGGATCCGCACCGAACAGGCGACATTCCGACTCTCTCGCGAATTGCCGCGCGGCAGGTGTATTGAGCCAGGCGACCGCGCAGTCGCGCACATCCAACCAGGAAAAGATCGCGTGCGGGTTTCGAACACCGAGGCCTCTTGGCCAGAACGCGTCAGCGGAAGGCTCCGATTCGCCGAGGCAACGCGAGCCACTCGCAAAAAGGCTCTGCCAAAGCCGGGTTGCGACGCGCTGTACGATCTCGCGCGGGGGCTGCGAGCCCTTCGCCGTCTCGCCAACCGGGCGATAGGCGGGCTCCCCCCAGCCCGCCCCTTCTTCGGCGCCGAAGTTGGGGATCAGCAGCACATCACCCGCCATCGCGTTTTCGACCCTTCACCGGGGATCGTCCTCGGCTGCCGGAGGTTCGTCCGCGTAACCCAGTGCGCGCAGAGCCTCCCGATCCGCATCGGTGATCTCTTGACGGGTTTCGGGCACCTCTCGACCGAGGTCGAGCTTCAGCCGATCGAGCCGCTCGCTCAGCTCCCGCTGGATCTCCGGATTCTCGGAAATGACCGCGAGGCCGCGCTGCCCGATCCGAAACAGCGTTCCGGTCGAAACATCGCCTCGCTCGGAAACGATCCACTTGTATTCCCCATCGACGATTCCGTAGCGCCGCTCCTTCCGCGCGCCGCGCGTATCCAGGTACGGAACGCTCGCACCATCCGCCGCGCCCTCAGCCAACAGGTCGCGCCCCCGATGGGCGGTCACGTCCACTTCACCGGTGAGTTGATGGAGGAGGGTCCCATAGAGGTCGACCAGCGAGACGACATCGTCGCGGCGCGCGGGAGCGCGCCCGGGAATGCGCAATAAGAAAGGAACCCGCACGAGCACCTCGCTCAAATAGTCGCCGTGCGCGAACCAGTAATTTCCTTCGCCCAGGGATTCTCCGTGGTCCGCTGCAAAAACGATCAGTGCTGCCTTCATCAAGCCGCGTTCTTCGAGGCCGTCGAGCAGGCGCCCGACCTCTTCGTCCAGATAGCTGACCTCCGCGTCGTAGCCGGCGCGGTAGAACGCGACCTCCCGTTGTTCGTCGATGTACTGGTATTCCGGTATCCCACCGATCCCCTCCGTCCCCGGATTGACGGGCAGGATGCGCCGCCCCTCGGCGCGTTCGCGCTCGATCGGCAGAAAGCGCGCACGACGCTCCTCCGGAGCCGTGTAGGGGCCGTGCGGATCTTGATAGTGGATCCACACCAGACAGCGACTGTCGCCGCCCTCTGTACACAGGTCGATCATCGCGAGTCCGGCGTCCGTGGTGTCAGCGGCCGTCCGCTCCGGCAAACCGCGCACGGCTTCGCGATCTCGCAGCGAATCGTCGTAGTGGTCGAATCCCAGATCCAGCCCCGATCCCCGGCGCAGCACGAAATTGCTGACCACCGCGAAGGTGCGCCAACCGAGGCGTTTCAATTCGGTAGCGAGGGTCGGTGTCTCGTCGGGCAGACCGGATTGGTTGAGCCAGATTCCGAGTTCCGAAGGGTAACGGCCCGTCATCATCGAACTCACCGATGGCAGGGTAAAAGAGGTGGGCGCATAGGTGGACGTGAAGACGATGCTCTCGTCCGCGAGTGCGTCGAGGTTGGGAGTGAGTCCGAGATCCCCTCCGAAGGCGCCTAGCCGATCGGACCTCAGCGTGTCGACGGTCAAGAAGAGCAACAGAGAGGGCCTCTCGACTTCGGGCCGGCAACCGATCAGGCCAGTCAGGAAGACCGCAGCCAGCAACCCGATTCGAAATCGTCTGCGCGCGTTTCCGACACCCGCTGCCGATCGGTCTTCGCGTTTCATTTCGACTCCGACCGCTGATTCATCCACCCAGGCCCTGCTCGCCGGCTTCGACTTCGGCGGCCAGTCGCTCCCACTCCCGGTAGAGTTCGTCGACGCGGTTGCGAATCTCGTCGCGCTCGGTTTCGACTTCGCGAATCGCGTCGGGATTCCGATGTACCTCGGGGTCTCCGAGCCGCCACGCGATGGCTTCGAGACGCCCTTCGCTCTCGCGGATCTCCTCCTCGACAGCTGCCAAGCGCTTCGTCGCTCGTTTGTGACGTCGCGTGAGCTCACGGTCCCGCTCCCGCGCAGCAATTCGCTCCCGCTTGCTGAGCGGCGCAGCCGACTGCGGGGCCGCCTGCTGGGTGGGAGTTTGCGGCGGCTCCGGCATTTCCGCCGCAGGCTCCCGCTGCGCGGAGGCCGTCTTCTTGCGGAGGTAGTCGTCGTAGTTCCCGGGATATTCGCGCAACTGGCCGTGATCGACTTCGACGACGCGATTCACCAGCGCGTTCAAGAAGGCGCGATCGTGGGAAATCAGCAGCAGCGTGCCGCCGTAACCGACGAGGGCGTCTTCCAGGACTTCACGGGATGTCAGATCGAGATGGTTCGTCGGCTCGTCGAGGACCAGGAAGTTCGCGGGGCGGAGCAACAGCTTCGCCAGCGCGAGGCGCGATTTTTCGCCACCCGACAAAACGCTGACCTTTTTCTTGACATCGTCTCCGGAGAAGAGAAACGCTCCCAGGTGTCCCCGCAAACGGGGAATGTCATCGAGCGCGGCCGAAGCCTCGAGTTCTTCGAGGGCGCTGCGTTGCGGATCGAGCGCCTCCAGCTGATGTTGGGCAAAGAAGGCGACCGTGACGTTGTGTCCCAGCGTCCGCTCCCCCGCGTCGAAGGGCAGCACACCGGCGGCGATTCGAAGCAGTGTCGACTTCCCCGCGCCGTTGGGCCCAACCAGGGCGACGCGGTTTCCGCGTTCGATCGACAAGTCGACACCCTCGTACACGACGGTATCGCCATAAGACTTCTGGATCCCCTCCAAGCTGAGCACGCTGCGCCCGGCACGCGTCACCGGCGGAATCTTCAGCCGCATCTTCGAAGTGCGCTCATCGGCCAGTTCTACGCGTTCGAGTTTGTTCAATGCCTTGACGCGACTCTGAACCTGCTTGGCCTTGGTGTTCTTGGCGCGAAACCGCTCGATGAAGCGCTCGGTCTGGGCAATCTTGCGATCCTGGGTGCGCTTGTTGGCGACGAGTTCTTCACGCCGCAGTGCCTTCTGTTCGACGTAGCGATCGAAGCTCCCGTCGAAGACCGTCAGTCCGGCCCCCTCGAGTTCGGCTACCCGGTTCACGTGGCGGCGCAAGAAGGTCCGATCGTGCGAGATGATCACGACGGCACCGGGATAGTCGGCCACGGTCTCCTCGAACCACTGGATGGACGGGAGGTCGAGGTGGTTGGTGGGCTCGTCGAGCAGCAGGACATCGGGACTCGACAACAGGAGTTTGGCGAGCTCCACCCGCATCAGCCAACCGCCGCTGAAGGAATGGAGCGGCCGCTCGATTCGCTCGGCGTCGAAACCGAGACCCTCGAGAATGCGTTCGACCCGCGACTCGCGTTCGAAACCGCCCCCGAGTTCGAAATGGGTCCGACAGTCGCCGTAGCGATCCGTCAGGTCGGAGGGGATTTCGCGGCCCGCGTGCGCGAGTTCTGCCATCTCGTGCTCGAGTTCGTGCAGTTTCCGCTCGAGCGCCGCGAGTTCGGCAAACGCAGAAGTCACCTCCGCCCGCACCGAGCAGCTGCGATCGGGATCGATCTCCTGGCGCAACATCGCAACCCGTGTGCCGCGGGGCATGGTCACGCGCCCCGAGTCCGTGGCTTCGAGACCGGCCGTGATCTTCATCAGCGTGGTCTTGCCAGCGCCGTTGGGCCCCACCAATCCGATCCGGTCCGTGCGGTGGATGGTGAGCGCAACGTCGCGAAACAGCGTCCTTCCGCCGAAGCTACGCGCCACACCTTCTAGTCGAAGCAGCATGCCGGGACGGTAGCGTGTGCGGACAGGCCCGGTTGCGTCGACGCTGCGCGGTCGAACCGGTGGCGCGTCGATTCGAATTTTTTCGAGAATTCTCGCCCCTGGCCCAGCGAGGCTGCAGCCCGATCGGAGCGAATCGATTTAGTATTGGGGCTCGATGCTCACCACGAGCTGACTGTCGCCGTGGGAGGGCCCGCCGATCACCAGCAGGTGGTTGCTCGGCGCGCGCATATCCATCATCACCTCGCCCTCCCAGCCGACCGCCATCAACAGACCGCGGTCTCCGACGTTGAGCGGCTGCACCCGGAACATCCGACCGTTCGGGAGTTCCACACTGCCGACCTCGTCGAGTGCGAGATTCAAGCGACGCTCCTTGATCACCCGCAGGCTGTTGTATTTGAACTTCTTGCGGAGATTGCGGTCGAGGCGCTCGGCGCGCGCGTCGATCTTGCCCGCGGCGTCGGAAATTTCGGCGACCGTCACCTTCACGCTGAAGCTGCGCGCCCCCTCACTCCACGCGGGCCCCCCGGCGAGCAGCGCCCCGCAAACGATCCCGACCCATAGACCGAAGTTAAACCGCTTCACGCAACCCCCCTTCTGAAGACCCGATTTCGGGCGCGTCGAGCAACCAGACAATCGTGGCGTCGCCCTGATCCTCCAGCACCATCACGCTGCGACCCCCGGTATCCAACCAGCGGATCATGCCCGGCATCGGGGGCGCGGCGTCCTCCATGATGCCGAGGAACAGCGCCAGCGCCAGTGCGGCGGTGACGGCGACCGCCGCGATGGGCCGGGAATAGGTGGCCAGCCAGTCCATCCCGAGCCACGCCCGCGGCTCCCGCCAGTCGTCGCGCCCCTCCGGCCGCTCTTCACGCGCGGCGTCGATCGCGGGCAGTCGCAGCGCGATGTCATCCCATACGTCGACGCTCGCCGACTGCGGACCCAACTCCTGGACCCACTGGGACATCCGCTTCAGCGCTTCGAGTTCCGCGCGCAGCTGGGGCGACCGCGCCAGCCGGCGCTCGAAGATCCAACGCCGCAGACCGCTCAGCTCGCCGTCGTGATAGGCGTTGAGATCGCGCTGGTCCCTTCCGAAGGTTTCCGCACGCGTTGAATTCACAGGACCTCCTCGCCAAGTTCGTCGACGCCCTGCTCGGCGAGCAAAGCGCGCAGCCGGCGCCGCGCGTGGTGCAGGCGGCTCATGACGGTGCCCTTCGGAATCCCCAGCAACTTCGCGATTTCTGAATACGTCAATCCATCGACTTCGCGAAGCACCAAAGTCTGGCGCGCGTCATCGGGCAGCTTTTCGATCGCGCGCTGGAGGGTCTCGCGGAGTTCCGCGCGCTCCAGATCGCCGGCGGGCCCCTCCGCCTGTTGGCGGGCGGGGTCGACCGCGTCGAGCCCGGTCCCAACGGGCGTCTCGAGCGCGTGCGCCTCGTCCCATTCCACCATCCTGCCCGCCGGCTGGCGGCGCTTGGCGTCGATGCAGAGATTCATCACCACCCGGTAGAACCACGTGTAAAAACTCGAGCGGCCTTCGAACCGGTCGAGCGAGCGATATGCCTTGAGAAACGCGTCTTGCAGGACATCTTTTGCCTGCTCCTCGTCGCGCATCACCCGAAGTGCCAGCCCGTAGGCGCGATCCTGGTATCGCTCCACCAGCACCCGAAAGGCCTCGTGATCCCCTTTTGCGGCTCGGGTCACGGCTTCGAGGTCGGTCGGGTCCACTTCGGAACGCTCACCTGGTTTCGACGCAGGAGAGGTCCCAACTATTCGCCCAGTCGGCGCCGGAGGCTCGCTCAATGGGCCTCCCGCCAGTTCGCGCCGACGCCCACCTGCACCCGAAGCCGCACGCGCAGCGGCCACACCCCCTCCATCCGCTCGACCACGATCGCGGTCAGCGCATCCACTTCTGCGGGAGGGGTCTCGAAGACGAGCTCGTCGTGTACCTGCAGAATCATCTCGGCGCCCAGATCCGCTTCGTCGATCGCCGGAGCGAGTTCCACCATCGCCTTCTTGATCAAGTCCGCGGCGGTTCCCTGAAGCACGCTGTTGACCGCCATTCGCTCGGCGGCCTGGCGCAGGGTGCGGTTGCGCGAAGCGAGATCGGGCAGATAGCGGCGCCGGCCCATCAGCGTCTGTACGAATCCGCGCTCGCGCGCGTGCTCGATCGTTTCGTCGATGAACCTGCGCACGCCGTGATAGCGCGCAAAATAGGCGTCGATCGTCTCCTGGGCTTCTGCGCTCGCGATGCCCAGTTGATTGGCGAGCCCGAATGCGGAGAGCCCGTAGATGATGCCGAAGTTCACCGCCTTGGCGTGCGCGCGCTGGTCGTCGCTGACTTCCTCGAAATCGATGCCCGCGACTTCGGCCGCGGTCCTGCGGTGAATGTCATCCCCGCGCTCGAACGCGTCGACGAGGCTCGGATCCCCCGAGAAGTGGGCGAGCAGGCGCAACTCGACCTGAGAGTAGTCGGCCGAGAGCATCAGCCTGCCCTCCGCGGGAACGAACGCCTCGCGAATCCGGATGCCCTCGTCGCTGCGGATCGGAATGTTCTGGACGTTCGGATCCGCGGCGGAAAGGCGCCCCGTCGCGGCGCCGAGTTGATGGAAGGTCGGGTGGATGCGACCCGTCGCGGGATTCACGAGCGGAGGCAGTGCATCCACGTAGGTGCTCCTGAGTTTCGCAAGCCGCCGATAGGCGAGAATTTCTGCGGGCAGATCGTGTTTCGAGGCGAGCTGCACGAGCACGCCCTCATCGGTCGAATAGCCGGTCTTGGTCTTCTTGATCGGCTCCAAGTTCAGCTTCTCGAACAAGATCTTCTGCAGCTGCTTGGGCGATGAGATCAGAAACGCTTCACCGGCGAGTTCGTAGATCCTTGCCTCGATTTGCTCGAGCCGCTGACCCCACTCTTTGGAAAGTTTCTCGAGCATCGGCTCGTCGATGCGCACCCCGACGCGATGCATGCGCGCGAGCACGCCGGTCAGTGGCAACTCGACCGTGTCGCAGAGGGTCGCGAGCCCGTCGTTTTCGAGGCGATCTGCGAGTACCCCCTGGAGCGACCGAAGCGCGCAGACCTGTTGGGCCGCCCAGCGCGCGACGTCTTCGGCGGCGAGTTCGCAGATCGGCTGGGCCTTGGCGCCGCGGCCCGCGAGATCCTCCCAGCTCGCCAGCTTTCGGCCGAGTTCGCGCTGCGCGAGCGCGCTGAGCGAATTCGCGCCGGCGAAGTCGAGCAATTGGCTCGCGATGCCCAGATCGAATCTGGGCGTGGGAAGTTCGAGCCCTGCTTCGCCGAATACGACCTGGCTCTGCTTGGTGTCGATGGCGCTCCAGTCGCAAGCGTCCGCCCCCTCGAGCAGGCTGCGCAACCGGTCGATGACGGTTTCCATCGGAAGTCCGCCCGCGTCTGCGCCGATCGGAAGATAGGCCGCGCGATCATCGGCGAGCCCGAATGCGAGCCCGGCGACGTCGCCGGAGAGCGGCGGTTTTTCGCCGAGGACGCAGATCAGCGAAACCATCGGGAGCGCGCGCAGTTCAGCCAGGACCGCATCGAGTGCCGCGACGTCCTTCACCCACTCGACGCTCACGGGCGTCTCGGGGCGCGGCGCGGCCGCGGGTCCGCCGTCGGCATCGATCGCCTCGATCAGGCGCACGAAACCCAACCGTTCGAAGAGCGCGCGCAGAGCGTCTCGGTCGGGAGCCTCGCGCGTGACCTGATCGAGCTGGGTCGGGACGGGTGCGTCCGTACGAAGTGTCGCGAGGCGCTTCGAAAGTCGCGCTTCCTCGAGCTGGGATTCGAGTGCGTTTCTCGCCCGAGTCGCCGAGATCTCGGATCGGTGTTCGATCAGGTTTTCGAGCGAGCCCCACTCGTCGATCAACTTCGCCGCGCCCTTTTCTCCGATTCCCTTCACGCCTGGAATGTTGTCGCTGGGATCTCCGACGAGTGCGCGCAGGTCGAGAATCCGGTCTGGCTGTACGCCAAATCGCTCCTCGACCTCCGACGGTCCGTAGCGACGATCCTTGACTCCGTCGAGCAGCGTGACGCGATCGCTGACGAGCTGCATCAGATCCTTGTCGGTGGACACGATCGAGATCCGAGCGTCTTTCGGAGCGCGCGCGACGAGGGTGGCAATCACGTCATCGGCCTCGAAGTCCGGAACCGAAACGACGGGGATGCGATAAGCGTCGACGAGTTCGCGAACGATCGGAAACTGGACCGTGAGATCCTCGGGTTGGGCTTCTCGATTGGCTTTGTAGGCGTCGTAGAATGCGTGGCGAAAGGTCGGACCGCGCGCGTCGAACACGACGATCACGCGATCGGGCGTCTCTTCGCGAATCACCTTCATCAGCATGTTGACGAAGCCGTAGGCGGCGTTGGTCGGAGTGCCGTCGGGTGCGCGAAGCGGGGGAATCGCAAAGAAAGCGCGGTAGAGAGAGTTGGTACCGTCAACCAGAAGAATCCTGGAAGGCGCGGCCGCGGACCCGGCTGACATCCCTACTCCCTTCCGCCAACTCTCCGAATCGGGAAGCGGGTTGCGAATCCGCCGCGGCTGCGTCGGGCCCCTGCCCTCGCGGCTTTCAGCTGGCGTGTGACTCCACGAAACGCTGGATGTCGCCGATCGTGCGCATTTCCTCGACGGCATCATCGGGAACTTCGATATCGAAGGCCTCCTCGAGGGTCATCACCAGTTCGACCACGTCGAGCGAATCCGCTCCGAGATCATCGAGGATGCTCGCGTCTTTGGTGACTTCGGCGCGTTCGACTCCGAGCTGGTCAGCGACGATCGATTGAATCCGATCGGACAGATCGTTTGCCATGGGTTCAGCCCCTCCAGAAAACTGCGATCAAACAACCAAACCAGGAAAACCAGAATGGTTCCGTTCAGACATTGATTTCGTCACTGCCCTCGTAGCGATAGGGCTCGAACAGCTTCGTCTGGATATAGCGCTCTCCGAAACTCGGAATGATCACGACGATCAATTCATTGCCACTGCCCTCGCCCGCCGCGTATTTGATGGCCGCAGCGACGGCAGCGCCGGAAGAAATCCCGCAGAGCAAGCCTTCCTCGGTGGCGAGTCGACGCGCCATCTCGAGCGCCTCGTCATTACCCACCTTGACGACAGCGTCGAGAAGATCCTTCTCGAGAACATCCGGCACGAACCCGGCGCCGATGCCTTGAATCACGTGCTTACCGGGTGCACCACCCGAGAGCACGGGGCTGTCCTCGGGCTCGACTGCGATCGCCTTGAACCCGGGCTTTCGCTTCTTGATGGACTGCGCGATGCCCGTAATCGTCCCGCCCGTTCCAACACCTGCGATCACCGCATCGACCTTGCCATCGGTGTCCTCCCAGATTTCTTCCGCCGTGGTCCTGCTGTGCACCTCGGGGTTGGCGGGATTCTGGAACTGCTGTGGCATGAACGAATTCGGGATCTCGGCGAGCAACGTCTTGGCGCGATCGATCGCACCGGGCATCCCCTTGGCGGGATCGGTCAGAACGAGTTTGGCTCCGAATGCACGCAGGACGGCGCGACGCTCGGGACTCATCGACTCCGGCATGGTCAAGATGCACTGGTAGCCCTTCACAGCGGCCACCATCGCGAGCGCGATGCCGGTGTTTCCGCTGGTGGGTTCGACGATCACGGTTTCGCCGGGAGTCAGCGCACCGGCTTTTTCGGCGGCCTCGATCATCGCAAATCCAATGCGATCCTTGACGCTGTTTGCGGGATTCTGACTCTCGAGCTTCGCGACGATCGTCGGCGCGACCGAAGTGGCCACGCGGTTGAGTCGGACGAGCGGCGTGCGACCGATCAGATCCGTGACGCAATTGGCAATTTTCATCGAGGGGTCCTCCTGTGCGGGCCTCAGAATAACCCGGCTCGCGGCGGAATGTCACCTGGAAAGGTTTCCGGGCCCACCGCCGGCTCTTCACCCAGGACGGCTCGGATCAACACGGTTGCATAGCTTCCCGGCGGGAGTTCGAAGTCCAACCAGAACCCGCCCGAAAAGTCTCGCATTCGCGCGTCGTTCGGTCGCACACGAAGCGCGCGCCGAGCACCTCGCAAGCGAACGCCGCTGGGCGGGCGGAGATCCGCGAGGCAGATCCCACGCGATTCGAGTGCGGCCTTTTCGCGGATTGCAACTTCGCCCGCGGGCTCGATGACGCGGTTTCCGAAGATGGGACCGGTCGGGCTGATCTCGAAGGCCACCGCTCGCGGTTGTTCTCTTTCGACGTCTTCGACCAGGAACTGCCCGCCCGAACCGTGAAGCACCGCGACGTCGCCAAACTCGAGTTCGCCGATGCTGGTCGGCCTGGCATCGAGTACATCGTTGAATACCGCCGACTGCAGCGCCGAGATCGCAAAGCGCGCTTTGCGCCGGTCTTTCAAGCGCATCTCTCCGCGCAACAGGCGGGCGCCCATCTCGACATTCCGACCCGCACGGCCGAAGCGCTGAGACCCGAAGGCGTTGGCCATCCCGAACCGAGCGATCTCGTCGAGCCTCGCGCGCGCCGCTTCCCGCGCTTCGTCGTCGACGCCGCGCACGGCAATTTCGAAGCGATTTCCGCGCAACTGCCCGGTGCGCAGTTTATGCCCGTGCGAAATTGCCTCGAGCACGCGAACGCCC
>JAHEEJ010000201.1 GCA_024640705.1 Deltaproteobacteria bacterium | reverse complement strand
CGCGCTCGGCGAAGTGCTGATGAAGACGGAGGCCAGCACGACCACACTCGGGCTGCTGAACCAGCTTCGTGAACTTTCGAACAAACGCGAACTGCGGTACGTGCTGTCGGGTCGGTTCAGCCTCGATGGGCTGCACGTGAAGAGCGTCGCGTTCGAGCGCGCGGCAGACCTGGGTCCGGTGCCATTTCTCGAAGACCGCCCGGCGGAGTGACGCGCGCGAGGGACCCCGATCCAGCTGATCTGAGCCCCTTCTCTCCCACCGCTGATCGACATAAAATGTCACCCTTTGTACATTCGATGCCCAACAATTAGCGCCAGCGCTGCCGCATAAATTCCAATTAGATCTGTAAGTACTTGTTTTAATTGAAATTTTCACTTTGGCACCCATCCTGCTCTAGCTGACCGCAAGAATGACAGTCGGAGGCAGCATGAGTTTCGCAAACCAGATCTGGAACCGAGCCAGCGAGATGGCGGACCGCACGCCGGACGACCGCAACCGCACGGTGGACTTCCTGCGCGCGGCATCGATCGGCGTCGTGGTCGTCGGCCATTGGCTGATGATCGCGCCCTACGTCAGCAGCGGCGAACTCGCACACGGCAACCTGCTCAGCTTTGCGTCGTGGACGCATTGGATCACGCTGATCGTGCAAGTGATGCCGATCTTCTTCCTGGTTGGCGGTTATGCGAACGCCGTCGCCTGGCGCCGTGCGCGCGAAAAGGGGACACCCTACGGCGTGTGGCTCGGCGCGCGAATGCAGCGTTTGATCGGTCCGGTGGTTCCGGTGCTGGCGGTCTGGTTCGCCATTTCTCTCGGAGCGCTCGCACTCGGAGGGTCCGCGGAATGGATCGGTCGCATCACGCAGGCCGTTCTCGTTCCAACCTGGTTTCTCGCCGTCTACGTGATGGTCGGTGTGTGCGTACCGTTTACGATCCGGGCCTGGGAAAAATTCGGTTTCGGATCGGTGGCCGCACTCGCGATCGGTGCAGCGGCAATCGACGCAATCGCGATCTCGCACGACATGCGCTCGATTGGCATGGTCAACTACGGCTTCGTGTGGTTGGCCGTCCACCAGCTCGGACACGCCTGGCGCGACGGACGAATCGCGCACCCGCTGGCTTGGAGCGTGGCCGGTGCGTCGGTACTCACGGCGCTGGTCGAATTCGGCCCCTACCCGCTCGCGATGGTCGGCGTGCCCGGACAACAACTCGGCAACACGTCGCCCCCGACCCTGGCACTGCTCGCGCTCGGTGTGACACAAATGGGCCTCGTGCTCGCAGCCGAGAAACCGCTCGCGCACTGGCTCGCCGGCAGTCGCGCCTGGACTTCGACTGTGCTCGTCAACGGCATGATCATGACCCTCTACCTGTGGCATATGACGGCAGCGGTCATCGTGTTTTGTGGCGCCGTCTTGTTGGGCAACCTGGGTCTGCAGCTCATCCCGAATACGGCGGACTGGTGGCTCGCACGACCGATCTGGATCGCGTGTTTCCTCGTAGTGCTGATTCCGCTCGTGCTCACGTTCTCGAAATTCGAACGCGCCAGCACGACGCCGCGCACAGTTTCACGCAGCCGACTGGTTACGGGTGCATCGCTGACCGCCGCGGGTTTGGGCGCCTTGGCGACGCACGGTTTCGCGGGAATGACGGGTGGTGTTCGCCTGATCCCGAGCCTACTGCCGTTCATCGGAACGGGCATCATCGGCATTGGTCCCCTCGGCGGCTTGCTGAATCGCGGGCCAGATACTTCGAATCGGGCCGAATAACCCAGGTGCTCGCGTAGATCTCTAGGGACTTCCGAGTTCAGCCAGCAATTCGGAGTCGATCTTCGCTTTGACCGTTCGACGGTCGAGTTGAAGAACGCGCGCTGCTGCCTCGTAGGATCCAACTCGTGCGTATACGCGCGTCGCGTATTCGCGCAGCAACTCATCGGCAGTCGCTTCACCACGGAGCAATGTATCGCGAATCCCGGCAGCTTCGGTTGCCGGGTCGTCGCGCTCGCGCCGTGGCGGCGAGTAGCTCCCTTGCACGAGAACGCTGCGCACGCACTGCTCTAGCTCGCGCACATTTCCCGGCCATTCGTAATCTGCAGATATCTTCGAGCGAATGTAAGCGAGCGTATCGCGCGTCAGCGCTTCGGCCTCGTCTTCCCCGGCTGCACGAATTGCCAATATGTACGTGAGCTCACGCAGCGCTTCGGAAGAATCGGCAATCTGCTCACGCAGGGTCGGCATCCGGATCACATCCGAGCACAGCCGGTAGAAGAGATCTTCGCGAAATCGCCCTTCGCCCATCTCGACTTCCAGGTCGCGATTGGTCGCTGCGACGATTTTCCCCTCGAAGCGGCGCGGCTGGGTCTCCCCTATTCGCTGAAAGACCCGCGATTGCAACACGCGCAGCAGCTTGACCTGCACGGCACCTTCGAGTTCGCCGATCTCATCGAGGAAGATCGTGCCATGCGACCCGCAGCCCTCGAGCCAACCTGCGCGGTCGTCGACGGCTCCAGTAAACGAACCTCGTCGGTGGCCGAAGAGTTCAGATTCGATCAGCGACGACGACAGCGCCGACAGATTTACCGGCTGATAACCACTCGCGTAATCCGCGGTAAAGGCCTTCTTGGACGCATCGAAGGGAATGTAACGGGCGAGCCCGAGCGCCTGCGCGGCGAGTTCTTTGCCAGTTCCCGATTCGCCGAGGATCAGCGTCGGCACATCACCCATCTTTTCATAGAGCGAACGGCGATAGCGTTCGATGTCGTGAGTGAAGATCGAACGCCAGAGCGCTGCGCGCAGATTGGCGATTGGCATCGAACTCCCGATCACTTGCCAATAGATGTGGTGGAATGCGCGCCGGATCTGAAACCCCCAGGCGAGCAGGCGCCCCGAATCCGGAACCAGTGGGAAGCGCACACCTCGAATCTTGAAGAAGTGGTCGATGTCGGCCGAAAACCGATCGAAGAACACGAGTGGGCGCGTCGTCGCCTTGCCTCTACTGCCGTCGTCGAGGAGCTTGGCGAACTCGCTCTCGTAGCGATAGAAGAAGAGATAACGGACGAAGCCCTCGTAGAGGCGAAGTTGCTCGGCGGTCGCGCGCGCACCGTTCGCGAGACGCTCGCGCAGGGTCTCGGCGAAGCGCTCGGCGACTTCGCGCAACGGCTCGATGTTGGGATTGATGCCGCGCAGTTCTCCGTCCATGTGCCAGACGAGCGCGTATCCCCGAAAAGCCGTGCCGAGAGCCTTCTGCTCGACGGCGATCCGATCGGGCAAGAACGGGTTCGACGTCGCGAGGTGCGCTACGGCCTCCAGCACCTCATGCTCTCGATCACTCACGAACAGCGCGTTGCCGGCCACGGCGCCCCTCCATCCTGACTGATGCGTTGTACATCGGGGGTACGTCACTGTCCATTGAATGGATGAGATTACCTTACTCTACGCTCCAACACTGATATGCAGATATTCCTGTAACAATCTGAATTATATGATGTATTTTGATTTTTCGAGGAATGGCACGAGTCGTGCTTTGGCTTCCTGGTACCGGGGAATCGTCCCCGATCAGAATGATCAGGAGAACGAAATGCGACGCATCGTCCATACCCTCACCGCAATCGTGAGCTCCCTTTTCGCCGCCGGAGCAACGCTGGCCGCCGGCACACTGACGCCGGACGGTTCCCCGGACCAACCCATCCAAATCCGCGATCACCACGTCGATGTGGTGATCAACAACGGCTTTGCGCGCACCGAAGTGACGCAGACCTTCTTCAACCCGAATGCTGCGGACCTCGAAGGCCTCTACGCGTTTCCGATTCCGCGAGACGCGAGTCTCTCCGAAATGTCGATTTTCATCGGAGAGTCGGAATTGCAAGGGGAGGTCGTGTCTCGCGAGGAAGCAGAGCGCATCTACGGCGAGGAAAAAGCCGCGGGCAATGACGCGGGCCTCGCCACCAAAGAGACGATCCAGCGGTTCGAGTTTCGGGTTTCGCCGATTCACGCCAATGCCGAGACCAAGATGCGCTTCGTCTACTACCAACCACTCGAGATCGATACCGGCGTCGGTCGGTTTCTCTACCCGCTAGAAGACGGCGGAACCGATGACGTCGCGCGCTCCTTCTGGGCCGAGAATGCAAACGTCGAGCGAAGCTTCTCGGTGAATGTCGAGCTGAAGAGCGCCGTGCCCATCGACGCCGTGCGGACGCCCGGTTATGAAGGCGCCGTCGTCGTCGATCGCAAGGGCGAGGGACATCTCAACGTGCGCCTCGAATCGTTGGGTGGCTCTCTCGGCCAGGACTTCCTGCTCTACTACAAACTCGCGGAGGGTCTGCCCGGGCGCGTCGATCTGCTCGCGCACCGACCCGATCCGGACGAAGCGGGCCACTTCATGGTGGTCGTGACTCCGGGGATCGACCTGAAGCCGCTCTCGAACGGCGCGGACTACGTCTTCGTGCTCGACAAATCGGGCAGCATGAATGGCAAGATCGGCACATTGATCGACGGTGTGCGCAGAGCGATCGGCGAGCTGCGGCCCGAAGATCGCTTTCGGGTCGTCGCGTTCGATAGCTCGGCTCGAGAAATCGTCGGCGAGTGGACGTCGGCCACACCCGAAAATGCTGCTCGCGCGCTAAAGAAGGTAGAACGGCTCACGGCCGATAACGGCACAAACCTTTACGATGGCCTGAGCCTGGCACTCGATGACGTCGACGCCGACCGCGTCACGAGCGTCCTGCTCGTCACGGACGCCGTCACGAACACGGGCGTCATCGACCCGCGCGAGTTTCACAAACTGATGCAGCGCACCGATGTGCGCATCTTTGGCTTCCTGCTCGGAAACTCGGGCAACTGGCCGCTGATGCGCACGATCTGCGACGCCACGGGTGGTTTCTACGCGGGCATTTCGAATGCAGACGATGTGCTCGGCCAGATCATCCTCGCAAAGAGCAAGATCACCCACGAAGCGCTGCACGATGTCGAACTCGAATTCGACGGTGTCGAGACCTTCGACACGACCGGGAAGCAGTGGAA
This sequence comes from Deltaproteobacteria bacterium, assembly GCA_024640705.1. Classification (GTDB taxonomy): domain Bacteria; phylum Myxococcota_A; class UBA9160; order UBA9160; family SMWR01; genus JACZVU01. The sequence goes on along the minus strand of JAHEEJ010000201.1, from coordinate 1,607 downwards.
GAAGGTCTACCGCGGTCAACAGATCGTGTTCTTCGGGCGCTATGCGGACGGTGGCACCACCGACCTCGACTTGCGCATGCGCATCTCGGGAGCAGACAAGGTCCTGAGCACTCGCTTCGAGATGCCAGAGATCGCAACGGAGCACCCCGAAATCGAGCGACTCTACGGGCTCGCGCAGGTCAACGAAATCGAAGCGCGCGTCAACTCGGGCACGCTCGAAGCGAGCGAAGGCGAGAACGCGATCGAGAGCATCGGCCTCGCCTATCAGCTGGTAACCGATGAGACGGCCATGCTCGTACTCGACGACGCGTCCTTCGAGCGCCACGGCATCGAGCGCGAGAACAAGACGCGCGTCGCGACGGAGCGCGCGGCGCAGCAAGCGCGAAGTTCCCAGCCGGTGCGATCGCCGCGCGTCGACACCCAGCGGCCGATGTTCGACCAGCCCGCGCCGCGCACGGGAGGTGGCGCCTTCGATCCAATCACAGGCGGATTGGCGATCGCACTTGCGGCTGTAGCTGCAGCTCGGGCGCGGAACCAGTCGAGTCGCAGATGCGAAGAGAGCGCTTCGTGAAAGCGGAGTCGGTTGCCTGGCGGGCCCGACCGTGGCTCGCCGCTCGCCCGGGGAACGAGGACCTTGCGGCCTCGCGCCCCGGGCGCTTTCGCGCGCTGCGCTCACGCGTTCGACGCGCACCGCTTTTCACCGGTGCATCAGCACTGGTTGCGCTGATCGCATCGCTGCCAGTTCTCGCGCCGGAACTCGAGTACACGCGCGCACTCATGGCCTCGGAGCCGTGGCGCGCACTCACATCGCATTTCACTCACTGGAATTCGACGCACCTGATTTGGGATTGGCTCGCATTCGTCGCGCTCGGCGCATCGCTCGAGCACCACGGCCGCGCGCGCCTAGTGGCACTCCTCACGACGAGCGCGCTCGCAATCCCCGCAGCGCTCTTCTCGATCGAACCCGAACTCACCCACTATCGCGGACTTTCCGGCCTGGACTCTGCGCTTTTTGGCATGGTTTGGGTCGTCGCACTCCAACACTCCCGAGATACAGATCGTCCAAATCCGCTACTCGCGAGATTGCTAGCTTTGCTAGGTATCGGATTTACACTCAAGATCGGCTGGGAGCTACTATTGGGAGACGCCTTCTTCATGCCGAATGATGTCGGTTTCGAGCCTGTTCCGCTCGCGCATGCGATCGGTGCTGCACTTGGTGTCGCATTCGGATCAAAGATTCCAGCTGAGAATTACCATACTGGTCGGGATCAACGCTCCACCGCGATTTCAGCCACCCCCTGCTGATCTTGCGAACCCGTCAATCTCTGGAGGACGCCCGTTCAAGATGAAGCAATTGCTACTCGCGCTACTTCTCGCCCTCGTGCCGATTCCCGAAACATCGCTTGGAGACGACGCCGAGCAGCCCCGCGAGGTGGTTGTTCTGCTTCACGGTCTGGGCCGGTCGGACCGAACGATGCGTCCGCTCGAGCAGTACCTCACAAAGGCGGGGTATCGGGTCTTCAACCTCCCCTACGAATCTACCGAGAAGTCACCGGAAACCCTGGTCGACGAACTTAACAACCGAGTGAATGCCTGTTGCACGGAAG
>JAHEEJ010000200.1 GCA_024640705.1 Deltaproteobacteria bacterium | reverse complement strand
CCGCCAGCCATGGCCTGCAGCTGGCCCAGTTCCTGAGCCCCGACGTCAACCGCCGCGATGACGAGTTCGGCGGATCGGAGGAAAAGCGCTTCCGGTTCGTTCGCGAAGTCGTCGCCGCCGTGCGCAAGGCCATCGGTCCGGATCCCGTCATCGGCATTCGCATTTCGGCCCACGAGGACGAACCCACCGGGCTGGATACGCAAACCGTGCTGGCTGCCTGCCGCCGGATGGACGATCTCGCCGACCTGGATTACCTGAGTGTCGTGTTGGGTTCGATGGCAGGGCTCGGCAGTTCGGTCCATGTCGTGCCGCCCATGACCATCGAACATGGCTATACCGCGCCCCATGCCGCCGCGATCAAGCAGGTGTTCTCGCGCTCGATTCTCGTCACGGGGCGCATCAATCAACCGCAAATCGCGGAGCAAATCCTCGCAAAGGGACAGGCAGACATGTGCGGCATGACCCGCGCCATGATCTGCGATCCGGAAATGCCCAACAAGGCGCGCCTGGGAAAGCTCGACGATATCCGCGCCTGTGTCGGCTGCAATCAGACCTGTATCGGTCACTACCATCAAGGGGTCCCCATCTCGTGTTTCCAGAATCCCCTGTCGGGTCGGGAACTGACGCTGGGCGAGCATCCGAAAGCAGGGACCCCGCGCACCATCCTGGTGGTCGGCGGCGGACCCGGTGGCATGAAGGCGGCCGCGGTGGCGGCGCAGCGGGGTCACCGGGTCGTGTTGTGTGAGCAATCAAGACGGCTCGGCGGACAGGTATTGCTGGCCCAGCTACTGCCGGGCCGAGAGGAATTCGGCGGCTGTGTCGACAACCTGAAGCGCGAGATGGAACTGGCCGGTGTCGAGGTTCGCCTGGACACCGCCGTCGACGCCGCCTTGATCGACCGCGAGAAGCCGGACGCCGTCATCATCGCAACCGGGGCGACGCCCTTCGCTTGCGACGCCGAGATCGCCGACGGCACCCACGTGGTGGAAGCGTGGCAGGTGTTGCGAGGCGAGGTCAAAACCGGAAACTCGGTGGTCATCGCCGACTGGCGCTGCGACTGGATCGGCGTGGGCCTGGCCGAAAAGCTCGCGCGGGATGGATGCCGCGTCAGACTGGCCGTGAGCGGCACCCACGTCGGGCAGAACCTGCAAATGTACATTCGCGACACCTCGGCCGGAAGACTTCACCGTCTGGGCGTCGAGGTCATTCCCTATGCCCGCCTGTACGGCGCCGACGGGGACACCGCCTACTTCCACCACATGGCCGGTGGCGATCCCATCGTCTGCGAGGGAATGGACACCCTGGTGCTCGCCCAGGGTCATCAGCCGGCGATCGCACTGGAAGAATCCCTGCGCGGCCGCGATCTGGAAATCCATCTGGTCGGCGACTGCCTGAGCCCGCGAACCGCCGAAGAGGCGATCTACGAAGGATTGATGGCGGCGAGAAAGGTGTAGCCGCTGGATCGCTTTCTCCCCAAGGCTTTGCGAAGAAGCGCTGGATCGATGATAAACTCCGCTTTCGCGACTGGGGGTTGCGCCCCCCCGCAAGGGAATCTCCCGTCCGCGGAGGCCTCGTGACAGTGACTGACGCGCCGCTCGGCACGCAAGCGGAACCTAACGCCACAGGCAAGGCCCCGTACCTTCACGAAACCGAGCTCGGCCGCGAGATGGGCCTCGTCTCGGCGCTCGCCATCGGCATCGGCACCATGATTGCCGCAGGCATCTTCACGCTGTCTGGAATCGCGGTGCGCGACGTCGGATCATCCGCCGTGATCGCCTTCCTGCTCGCCAGCGTCGCCGCGACGTTCACTGCGCTCACGTACTGCGAGTTCTCTTCGATCTACCCGGAATCGGGTGAGGCGTATCTGTATTCGCGGCGCACCTTCGCGCCACCGCTGGCCTACTTCGTCGGCTGGGCGCTGCTGCTCGGCTACACGTCCTCTTGCGCCTTCTACATCGTGAGTCTCTCGAGCTACTTCAACGAATTCATCTGGAGGAGTGCGTTCGGTCCCGCACCGGGCATCGTGATCCTGGTGCTCCTCGCGCTGGTCAATGTGAAGGGCACCAAGGAGAGCGGCGTCTTCCAGATCGTCGTCACTGCAGGCAAGATTCTGCTGCTGATCTGGTTCATCGCAGGTGGTCTATCCGATGTTTCGACCGAGCAAATCCTGGCAAAGATGGAGTCCGATCCGGTTTTGGTGTTGCGCACGGCGGGGATGGTGTTCATCACGTTCTTTGGATTCTCGGCGATTGCCGCTTCCGCCGGGGAGATCCGGAACCCCGCGAAGGTGATTCCCCGGGCCATCTTCATCTCGATGGCCGTGGTGACGGTGCTCTACACGCTGGTCATCCTCGTCATTTTGGCCGCGAATCTGACCGATTACGGCGAAGCGGCGATGGGCGACGCGGCTCGGCGTTTCCTCGGACCCATCGGCGGTATGGTGATCGTCGGCGGAGCGCTGTTCTCGATGACGTCCGCCTCGAATGCCTCGATCATGGCCGGCTCGCGGGTGCTCTATTCGATGAGCAAGCTCGGCCACCTGCCGCGTGGCATGGGCGTCGTCAATGTTCGAACGCGCACACCGATCGTGGCTCTCGCATTGGTGAGCCTGGGGATACTGGTCTTCGCGCTGCTGCTCCCGTTGGAAGATCTCGCGCACTTCGCCGATACGCTGTTGCTCGTGGCACTGACCTTCGTGAACGTGGCGTTGATCTTGCACCGGCGCCGCTACCCGGACCTCGAGCGTCCGTTCCGCGTGCCCCTGGTCCCCCTGCTCCCGGCGCTGGGAGTGATCGCGAACCTCTATCTCCTGTACCAGATCTCGCACGACGTCATCCCCGTTTCTCTCGCGGGTGGAGCACTGCTGGTCGGTTTGTTTTTCTTCGTCGCCTGGCAGGGGAACCGCGTCGAGCACGAAGACCTGCCCGGTAAGCCCTCGCGAGTCGCATTGGCGCGGCCGGCGCACGAGCCGGGTCGCTTCCGCGTCCTGGTTCCGATCTCGGAGCCGGCGTTGACTCCGGCGATCGTCGACGTGGCGGCCTCCCTCGCCGCCAACCGCGAGGGAGAGATCGTCGCTGTTCGGGTCGTCGTCGTCCCGGATCAGATCTCGCCGAGCGTCGAGGACGCGCACGTCGAGCGCGAGCGCCGCCTCCTCGACACCGCCCGAAGTAGGGCAGCCGAGCGCGGGGTGGCCTGTTCCTCGATTCTTCGCGTCGGGCACCACCTGGCTCGCGCCATACTGGAGACCGCGGAAGAGCACGATTGCGACGTGATCGTGTTGGCGTGGAAGGGCTCGACGTCGACGGCGCGGCGGTTGCTCGGCGAGGACGTCGATACGATCGTGAGACTGGCCCGCTGCAACGTGGTCGTGGTCCGCTTCGCGGCCGACGCCGGCGAGCGACCGATCGAGAAGTTGTTTCTCTCGACAGCCGGGGGCCCCCACGCCACGCTGGCGGAGGAGTACGCCGTGTCGCTCGCCGGTGCAGTGGAAGGCGGGTCGATTACACTGGGGATTGTCGCGCCGATCGAGGCGACCGAATCCGAGGTGAATCAGGCAGAGAAGTACATCGAAGAAGCCGAGGAGCGGATTGGAGAGCGGGCAGTTGTGCATCGCCAGTTGATCCGCCACGGCTCGGTCGCGGTTGGCATCATCGAAGCGGCCGAAGAGCACGACGCGGTGGTGATCGGCGCGGCCGGCTCCGGCCGCCGCCGCCGTCTATCCGGGACGATCCCCGAACTGGTTGCGCGCCACAGCCGCCGCACGGTGTTGATCGTGAAGCGCTACCAACCCGTCGTCGCCCTCCTGCGGCGTTTGATGGAGCACTAGCTGTTGAGTCCACCGGAGGTTTCTGATCCGATCGGAGCAGACGTCTCGTGAAATCAATGGCGCGCCGGGAGGGATTCGACGGTTTGCTTCGCTCCCAATCGTCTTTCGCTATTCGCTCGCGGCTCCCCCTCAGGTTCGCGAGCGAGCATTGCTCGCGATGCGCTTCCGGAACGGCCTTTATCCGACGCTGCCAAAAACTCATCATGTTATTCCAGTCAACTGATTGGTTTCCCCCGCCGATAATCAAAATGGCGATAGAAGGGGAGGCTCCAGATGCGAATCTCTGCAGTGCTGCTGGTCCTCTCGTGGGTCTTCTGGCTTCCCACAGGTGCGGGCTCGGCCCAGGCCGCCGTTAGCATCGACTGGGTGACCGTGGGTTCTCCGGGCAATACCTGCGAACACTGGGGACGGCCCTGCGTAGGCGGAGTTGCAGACGAGTACCGGATCTCGAAGTTCGAGATCAGCAACGCCGAGTACGCCGAATTTCTAAACGCGGTGGCGGCGGCCGATGCCAACGCGCTCTACAACACGAAGATGGGATCGGCCTCTAGTCACGGCGGCATCACGCGCAGTGGCAGCCCCGGGAGCTACCGGTACGACACGATCGCCGGGCGCGAGAATATGCCGGTGAACTGGGTGTCCTTCTGGGACGCGGTTCGCTTCGCCAACTGGCTCCACAATGGTCAACCCGCGGGCGCGCAGAACAGCACGACGACCGAGGACGGAGCGTACACACTCACTCCGGCCGTGATCGAGGCCCGATCGGTGGAGCGTAACGCGAAGGCTACGGTCTTCGTTCCGAGTTGGAGCGAGTGGTACAAGGCGGCGTACTACAGGGACGGCGGTGCGGCGACGGAGTTCTACGTCCCCAGTCCATGGTTCTGGGATTACCCCGCGGGCTCGGATACGCAGACGGAATGTGCGATGCCTGGACCGACGGCGAATCAGGCAAACTGCGCGTCCGCCGTGGGCGACCTGACCGACAGGGGCAGCTATACGGGCTCGCCCAGCCCAAGCGGCACCTTCGATCAGGGCGGGAACGTCCAGGAGTGGATCGAAGCCGACCGCCCCGGCCCGCACGGTTCGTATCGGGGCGGGTCCTTTCGTCTTGGCGTAGTGGGCCTCGGAAAGCCGTTCAGGATTGGCGGTGGCAAGACCGCCGAGGACTCCGATCTGGGGATTCGCGTTGCGAGTCTCGCGAGTGAATCCCGTGGCGCTGGCGGAACCGAGAAGAGTGGCGCCACGCCCCCAATGGATCAGCCCGTGGCCGGAGTTTCCTTTGCCCCGCCAAATCGATGGCAGGATCCATGCATCCGCGCCATGGACGGCATCGAGGCGTCGACGTACGGGCCGTCGTGGCTGAACAAGATGCGGTGGCGTTTGCGTTGGGGGAAAGCGCTCAAACTCCTGCGTTCGGGCGCGGACGCGGGCCATCTGCCTTCGATCCACTACCTGCTCTCCTTTCCGGACCGTGGCCTAGAAGAAGTAGGATTGCCGGGTCTTGACGATCGCGAGGTCCTGACGAGAGCACTCTTTGAAGCGGGCTTTCCGCTCGCATCGAAACCCGGCACGGAAGATGCTTTTACCGGTGGATTTCAAGGGAACCACGAGCATCCTCCTAGACCTCCGGTTTTCAGCGAGAGGATGAGTGAGGAGCAGAGGGCTAAGTTCAAGAAACATCTTGATGTTGAAGAAGCCTATTATCGCTCGCGTGGCGATTACATCACACATGCGGAGTCAGCAGAACTCCGACGCGCCTATATCGAATCGAAACATTGGTCGGCAGCCCGGGGCGACACGAGCAGTTGGTGGGAGCTGGAGCAAGCCTACGGGTGGATCGCGGACTCTTTCGGAGGGGGCGTTGAATTTCGCATTGAGCAATATGCGTTGTCGGAGCTCTTGAAGAAACTCGACGGGCACGAGCCTCAGTACAACGCACACGCGCTGACTCAGGAACATCTGACGTACATGTACTTGAGTGAGCCGGAGGTCTCGCGCGCTCGCGAGTTGGGCAAGCGCTACGTCAAAGCCTTGTGGCCCCGGCGAATCAAGCGCGATCAGCCGGAGGAAGTCTGTCGGTTGCAGCCGCAGTTTGTCTCGGACTCCGCGCCATACGCCAACCTGCAGCCTGTGCTTCGGGTGCTCGAACTGCCAAAACCTCCTAAGGATCCGAAGCCGCCGTCAACAGCGCGAATGTCGGCGCCGATCAGCATAGAAATAATCGATACTCCCGTTAAGACAAATTGTGTTCGGGTGCGCGAGGATGGATCAGTAGAAAGGGTGGGGAATATGAATATGCAGATCGGGCAGAACGGCGGCATTCGACGTTGTGAGCCGTGATCCCATTCGACCCAAACGGGGCTGACGTCTCGCACCGTACCAACGAAATCAGGTTCGACCGGATGACAGAGGAATCAGCAGAACCATGGCGCGCCGGGAGGGATTCGACGGTTCGCTTCGCTCACGATGTCGAATCCCGCGCAACCCCTGACCCTCAGGTTCCAGGAAGAATCCAAACCTGAGCAAGATCAATAGCTTACGCCCCAAAGACCGGCGTATGGCGGCAGATCGCGGCACCCAGGACGCACGCAATCTTACGTGGCTCGGATGGCCTTCTGAGCCCCTGGGTTTGCGTCAACGGGCAAGTCTGGCCGATCGAGCGGGTCGAAATCCTCGCGAAAGTACCCCGAGGCAAAATTCGGTGTTGCTATTAGAATAGGCCGCCAACGTGATCAATCAGCTGGGGCAGCGTAGATGTCACTGATCGCCGAACTCAGACGCCGCAACGTATTTCGAGTCGGGGCCG
>JAHEEJ010000199.1 GCA_024640705.1 Deltaproteobacteria bacterium | reverse complement strand
CGGATTCTTTTCGAACCCGGCTGGGTGACCTACGTCGAAGAGCGCAACTGGCACGAAAGCCAGTCGTTCAAGAAGGCGCCCGGCGGGAGGATCGAACTCAGCATGGACGTGGGCAGCACGCCGGACCTGCGCGGTTGGATTCTCTCGTTCGGTTCTGGGGCCGAGGTCCTGGAGCCCGAGGAACTGCGTGCGGAAGTCGCGCGCGAACTCGAAAACGCCCGCGTCCGCTACGGATCCGCGCCCTGAGGCTCGATCAAGACAGCGCGTGGTCGAGCATCACGTCGTCGTCGAAGATGAAGCGACCCGCAAACGGCGTGCCCGCGATGAGCAGGGGCAGCCAGACCCGGTCGTCCTCCCACATTTCTTCGTAGGGGACGCGGTCCTCGTCGACCCAGAGCGGAATCGCCTCGGAAGTTTCGGTGGGCGTTCCTTCGAAGTCCGTCGCGCGATAGACGTGGACGTGAATCGCGTAACCGTCGATGAATTGGAAGCGCAGCTCGCCCGCTCGCTCGAGGTTCTTCGGCGTGATCCGCAGCTCTTCCTGAACCTCGCGAACCGCGCAAGCCTCCAGCGTCTCGCCGGGCTCGAGCCGACCGCCGGGGCCGTTGACCTTGCCCGCGCCGAGACCGCGCTTCTTGTGGATCAGGAGCAGACGCTCGTCTCGATGGACGAAGACGAGCGTCGCGAGTTCCGTCGCTTTCCAGCGCGCCCAATCGATTTCGGAGATCCGCCGCGGCACCATCGGATTCGAGTGTGCCACAACGGAACCGGAACTCCCGAAGCTCTGCGGGAAGCCATTTCCGCTGGGATGAGGCGCCCCTCCACGCGCTCCCACGGGCCCGGGATTCAGAACGTCGCCGCGATTCGCTGCGGCTTTGTTACTGTGTCCGGACTCCTCCAAACCGCGAGACCCCAGCTTGAAGATCGGAAAGGCCTGGAAGATCTGGACGCTCGCATTGCTGGCGATGGCGATGGTTCTCTTCGTCGCGGCAGTTCACATCTATCCGAACAGTCAACGCAATTTCGATTCATCCGCCAACGGCATCTGGGTCGGGCACCGTTGGTACACAGGCCACGAGGTTCGCTCGGGCGACCTCGTGCCCCGGTCCGAAATCGAAATGCTGGTCGACCGTCTGAGAAGCGCCGGCATCCGCTACGTCTACGTTCACGCCGGGCCGCTGCTCGCGGACGGATCGATCGCAGACTCAGCAGACCCGTTCTTTTCGGAGTTGCGACTCGCGTATCCGGAAGGCGTCTTTCTCGCGTGGCTCGGCGCGCGGGTCGAAAAAGTCCGACTCGGAGAGGAAGACTGGCGCCGTGCGGTGATCCAGGTGGTCGAGCGGCTGGCCGCCGAAGGTTTCGACGGTGTCCACTTCGATCTGGAGCCGCTGCGCGACGGCCAACCCGGGTACCTCGAGTTGCTTTCCGAAGTGCGCAACCAGATGGGACCTGATTGGACGATCAGCCAGGCGACGCCCCGTGCCACGCCGTTCGGCATCCCCTTCGTTCCGCTGAGCCAGAGTTTCTGGTCGGGCGCGTTCTACCGGGCCACGATGGACATCGCGGACCAGACCGTCTTGATGGCCTACGACACGAACCTCCCGCTGCGCGTCACGTACGTGGCGTTCGTCCGGGACCAGACCCGCCGCCTCGCAAAGTGGTCCTGCGCGGCTGAGAAACACGAATTCCTGATCGGCATTCCCGCCTATCACGACGTTCCCGAGTATTCCGACCCGAGCGTCGAGAACATCGGCAATGCAGCGCTCGGCGTGCGCTCGGCGCTCGAATCGTTCCCGGAAAAGCCCGAATGTTTTCGAGGCGTCTCCATCTACGCGCACTGGGTGACGGACTCGGACGAGTGGCTTCAGTTCGAGCAGTTCTGGAGACATCCAGCCGGGTCGGTCGACTAACGCGCTCGCCCGTGTTTACGGCTGGACGACTTCGATCGGTCCGAGATCCTGCAATTGAGGAACGAGCGCGTCTGCCGGTCCCACCAGCACGATCGCCGCGCGATCGGGATGCAGCAGCTCGAGGGCGAGGCGCTCGATGTCGGCGGCCGTGACGGACCGGATTCTCGAGCGATAGGTGTCGAGAGAATCTTCGGGAAGGCCGTAGACATCCAGATTGACGAGGCTGTTGAGCACCGCGTCGGAGGTCTCGATCCCGAGCGCAAATTGTCCGACCTGCAGCGCTCGAATCTCTTCGAGTTCCAACCCCGCCGGTGGCTCGCGGCGGGCGCGTTCGAGTTCCGTCAAGAGCAGATCGATCACCGTTCGAACCTCCGCCACGCGGGTGAAGGTCGCAACCGCGAAGGTTCCACCGCCGCGGTACAGGTTGAAGCTGGAGCTGACCCCGTAGGTCAAGCCGGCGTCGGCGCGCACCCGCTGCATCAAGCGGGATGAAAAGCCGCCGCCCCCGATCGCTTCGCTGAGGAGACCGGCGGCGATGCGATCGGGATGCGTGCGCGAAATCCCCTCGTGGGCGAGCGCGATTCGGGCCTGGGTGAGGTCGGGGCGATCCACGATGAGGATGCGGCGTTCGGTCGGAGTGGGCGCGGGAAGCGGTGGACCGGCGTCGGGAACCTCGCCGGGCGGCCACGCGCCGAACGCGGCGCCCACGCGGTCGAGCAATTCGCGCGCGTCGAGATCGCCCGAAGCGAAGAAGATCGCATTGTTGGGGACGAACATCTGCGCGTGAAATTCGCGCGCGGCTTCCGCATCCAACGCCATCACCGTCTCGGGAATTCCGGAGAGAGGCAGTCCGGCTCGCCCACCCGAATACAGGGCGGCCGCCGCGAAGCGGTGCTCGAGATAGCGGGGATCGTCGGTCGCCCGCTCGAGCGCCGCGAGCAGTTCTCCGCGGGCTCGGACCGCCTCTTCGTCTTCGAAGCGGGGACGCAGCACCACGTCGCCGAGAATCTCGAGCATGCTGTCGAGGTCCCGCGTCAGACCCCAGATCTGAGCCGTGATGGAATCCCAATCGGCGCGCACGCTGAGAACGGATCCGAGCGCGTCGATCGCCGAAGCCAGTTCGAGCGAGTCGCGATCACCCGCACCGCGCCGCATCAAATCGGCCGTGAAGCCCGCGAGGCCGGCCCGATCCGGATCCACGGAGGCGGCTCCGCGACGAAGCTCGATCCCGAATGAGACGCGGGGCAGGCGATGGTCCTCGAGAACGATCACCGACAGTCCGTTGTCGAGCTCGAACCGATGCAGTTTGCTCGGATCGACGACCGGTGAATCCGCGATGGGCGGCGGCGGCCGCTCCCAGATCGGCGTGTCGACGGAGCCCGCACAGGCAATCAGCGACGCGACCCCAACGAGCCCCGCGATCCTCGTCGTTACGCTCACAAATCCCCCGGCCCTGGCTCGGCCGAAGCCGGCGGCGGTACGACCTGGACGACGTTGCGACCAGCATCGACCAGGTAGGTGCGCGCGACGCGCTGCACGTCGTCCGCGTCGACGGCCTGGATCGCGCCGAGCTTGTCCTCGAGCGAGCGGATCGCGCCCAGAATCGTCACGTCGTAGCCGATCCGACCCGCGATGGCCGCGTTGGTGGTCAACTGGTGGACCATCGAGACTTCGATCTGCCGCTTGGCTTTCTCGAGTTCCTCAGCCGTGACGGGCTCGTCGCGGAGTCGGGCGATCTCCTCCAGAAGCGACGCTTCGACGCGATCGATGCTCGCGTCCGGACGCACGCTCGCATAGGTGCCGAAGATGCCCGTACCCGCGAGTTCCGAATACACGCTGTAGGCCGACAACGCGATCTGCTCTTCGTGGACCAGCCGGCGATAAATCCGACTCGAGCGCCCCCCCGAGAGGATTTCGCTGGCCACGTCGAGCGCTTCGGCGTCGGGGTGGCCGGCGGGTGGCGCATGCCAGGCCGTCGCGAGCAACGGAGCGTTCAGATCGAAGTGAACCTCTGCGCGCCGAATACCGCTCTGGCGAGGTTCTTCGGTTACATGGCGCGGAATCTCGGGCGCGGGGGCGAGGCTTCCGAAGCTCTCGCGGACCTGCTCGAGCGCCGCGTCCGCGTCGAAATCCCCGACGATCGCGATTGCGATGTTGTTGGGGACGTAGTAGGTCGCAAAGAATTCGCGGCAATCTTCGATCGTGGTGTTCGCGATGTCGCTGCGCCAGCCGATGACAGGCCAGCGATAAGGAAGCGCCTGGAAGGTTAGCGCGTACAGGGCTTCCCGGGCGCGACCGCCGGGTTGATCTTCGGTGCGCATGCGCCGCTCTTCGAGCACGACTTGGCGCTCACTCACCAGCGTTTCTTGCGAAATGTCGAGATTGGCGAGGCGTTCGGCCTCTAGCGCAATCACCAGCGGAAGCGCCTCGGATGGGATCTCCGTCGTGTAGACCGTCATGTCCGGTGTCGTATAGGCGTTGGTGCGGCCGCCGCGAGACTGGATGATCTGGCCGTGCTTTTCGGGGGGGATGTTCTTCGAGCCCTTGAACATCATGTGCTCGAAGAGGTGGGCGAGACCCGTCACCCGGGCTTCGTCACTGGACCCCACCCGAACCCACATCTGAAACGCGACGACGGGGGTGGTGTGGTCTTCGAGCGTGAGGACCGTCAAGCCATTGTCGAGCTTCGTCTGCCGCGTTCGGAGCGCAGAGTCATCGATCGCCGGATTCGCGAGCGCCTCCGCCGCACACAAGAGCGCGACGAATGCGATGGTGGACGAAACAAACCGGCTGCGGGCGCGCATGGCGAGGTACAGTATCCGCAGAGGTTGTGGGTGTCGAGCATCGCCGCCGTCGAAAGCGCGCGGCGTGCCCGCAAACGAGGCGGAGCGGAGTAGAAGCCAGAACGCGGAGGTCGGATCGAAAAGCGGTCGCCTCCCGAGGCAGCAGGAGCCCAAAACGATGTCCACACGGCGCGGCGACGGGTTGGTCTATTCCAGCGGAAGCGGCCAGACCTGCCCCCACTGCGAAAAACCGATCGCGCGCTGCACGTGTCGGAAGAGCCCTCGCGCGGACCGCGGCGACGGGATCGTGCGGATCCGGCGCGAAGTCAAGGGCCGGCGCGGCAAGACGGTCACCACGATTTCGGGGCTTCCGCTCCCCGAAGACGAGTTGCGCTCACTCGCTGGCGAACTCAAGCGCAGCTGCGGGACGGGTGGCTCCGCGAAGGACGGCGTGATCGAGATCCAGGGGGATCACCGCGACACACTCGCCGAGTCGCTGCGCGAGCGGGGCTACACGGTCAAACTCGCCGGCGGTTGATCGGGCGATCTCAGTCTTCGCGGCAGAGTGCGAACCAGCTGCCGAGATCTCTTCCCTTGCGGGCGGCCGAACCGATCGTCACGTGATCGGACACTCCCCGAAGTGTGTCGCACAGGAATCCATACACCAGCCGCGCCAGCCCGCGGTGATTGGAGCGAAGCGGCGGCCAATCCCGCGGGTGTTCGAGAGGCAGGCTGTGATAATCGATCAGGACTTCGGGGCGATCTTCTGCTTCTCGGGCGACGAAATAACCGGGACCCGTGATCGGAGCCAGGCTCTGGTAGTTGAATCCGTAGAGCTCCGTCGCAGCCTCGCGATCGGTGCAGCGGGGTCGGCAGATGCGCTTCTCGAAATGCGTGAAGACCGGCAGGCTGTTCTTGCCGTGGTGTCGCACGGTCGTCAGATCGTCGACTGCCGACGGAACCAGGTCTTCGAGCGTGACGGGCTTGAATCCATCGACACCCGCGTAGAGGCTGTGCAGATCGGTGCCGCTGAGCGATCGAATTGCGGCGACGCGCGCTTGATGGCTGCGTTCGTCGAGAAAACGGCGGATGCGCTCGGGCTCGATCGGGCGATCCCGGATCAGGAACGGGAGATCCTCGCCGGCATCTGCGCGCTTCGCGGGCTGCATGAATTGCCTCCAAGATTCTCGCCAGAACCAGCGTCGTATTCGTAGCAGTACACGAGTCGGGATTCACCGCGATTCCGTTCGGATGCGATGGTGATTACACCAGATTCAGTGTCGAATTCGTAGCAATACGCCACACAGGGCTCACCGCCGTACCGTTCGATGCGCTGTGTTTCACGTGTGGAATCGCCCGCACGGATGATTGTCGCTCACCATGCGCGGATACGCGCACAACGCATTTTGCACTCGGCCGGCCTGTCGGTTTTGGGTGGTTTTCGCTAGGCTTAGCCGGCTAGGCGCCGAATCTGAAAAACACCGATGCGCGGGTGATCGCAAGGACTCCGACTACCCGATCGTGCGATCACCCCATCATCGAATCAACGAATAGGGAGCCCCCCCATGGCAAAGACCGCCCAGCTCCAGATCGACGGTAAAACCTTCGAACTGCCCATCGTCGAAGGCAGCGAAGGCGAGCGCGCAATCGACATTTCGAACCTGCGCAAAGAGTCTGGCGTCATCACCCTCGACCCAGGCTATGCGAATACCGGTTCCTGCGAGAGTGCCATCACCTTCATCGATGGCGACAAGGGGATCTTGCGCTACCGGGGCATCGCGATCGAAGAACTGGCCGCAAGCAGCACCTTCGTCGAGGTCTCCTACCTCCTGATCTACGGCCATCTACCGACGCAGGACGAACTCGATGCGTTCAAGACCTCGATCACCTTCCACACGATGATCCACGAGGACTTCAAACGCTTCTTCGGCGCGATGCCCAAGGACGCGCACCCGATGGCCGCTTGCTCGGCGG
>JAHEEJ010000198.1 GCA_024640705.1 Deltaproteobacteria bacterium | reverse complement strand
CCGATCATCTGCAACGAATTCTGCGGAATCGGACATCACACGATGACCGGCCGCATCATCGTCGAATAGGAGACTCTCATGGCCAGTGCAGTCGAAAGCCTCCCCATCTTGGGAAATCACCCGACCGACCAGGTCCGATCCTGCGACACGACGTCCCTGCCGGTCTGTCTGACGGCCCAGAAATTCATCCGGTTGCACGCGGTTGCGGCAGTCGTCTTCCTGCTGATCGGCGGGCTCGCGGCGCTCGCACTCGGGCTCACCCGATGGCCCGCCGTGCATCTGCTCGACGCTCAGTGGTACTACCGCCTGCTGACGCTCCACGGTCTCAACATGTTGATCTTCTGGATCCTCAATTTCGAGATCGCCGTGCTCTACTTCGCGGGAACCGTGCTCCTGAACTCGCGGCTCGCTTCGAAGAGCGCCGCCTGGGTCGGCCTGGTGCTGATGGTCGTCGGAGCGATCACGGTCGATGCGGCGATCTACGGCGGCAAGAGCGATGTGCTGATGACCTCCTACGTTCCGCTCAAGGCGAGCCCCTGGTTCTACCTGGGGATCATCCTCGTGGCCGTCGGTGCACTGGTTGGCGTGATCAATTACTTCGCGACGATCTACATCGCGAAGCGGGATCAAACCTACAAGGGCTCGGTACCGCTGGTGGTCTTCGGCGCAACCGCTGCCGCGATCATCGCGGTCGTCACGCTGCTCCACGGCGCGGTCGTGATGATTCCAACCCTGTTGTGGTCGATGGGCATCATCGAAAACATCGACCCGGCGTGGTACCGGATCACCTGGTGGGGCCTCGGCCACATGTCCCAACAGGTCAACGTCTGCGCGATGGTTTCGATCTGGTATCTGCTGGGAACCCTGACGGTGGGCTCCAAGCCGCTGAACCAGGCCGTTTGCCGCGGCGCCTTCGTGCTCTACATCCTCTTCATCAACATCGCGTCCGCCCACCATCTGTTGGTGGATCCGGGCGTCGGCTCTGGCTGGAAGATCTGGAATACCTCCTACGCGATGTACCTCGCGGTGCTCGCGTCGATGATCCACGGTTTGACGGTGCCGGCCTCGATCGAAGTCGCGATGCGCAAGAAGGGCTTCGATCGCGGACTCTTCGGCTGGCTCGCGAACGCGCCCTGGAGCAATCCCGGATTCTCGGGCTTCTTCCTCTCACTCGTGATCTTCGGCTTCGGCGGCGGCATCACGGGCGTCACGCTGGGCACGCAGCAGATCAACATCATGGCCCACAACACGCTGCGCATCCCCGGTCACTTCCACGTGACGGTGGTCGGTGGCACGACCTTGGCCTTCATGGCGCTCACCTACTACGTGGTTCCGTTGATCTTCCAGAAGGACTTCTACGCGAAGGCGCTGTGCCGGATCCAGCCCTATCTATTTGGCGGCGGGATCACCTTGATGGCGCTCGGTATGTCGTTTGCGGGTTCCTACGGCGTGCCGCGCCGGCACTGGGACATCGAGTTCACAGGCGGCCAGTTCGCGACCGGCTTCGACGCGGGTGCGCACGTGATGCTCGGCATCATGGGGATCGGCGCGGTGATCGCGTTCCTCGGCTTGCTGCTCTACTGCCTGCTGGTCGTCGCGGCCGTGTTCTTCGGACGCCCGGTCGAAGGCAAGGCCATGGAGGCCTGGAACGAAGAGCCGCGCGGACAAACGGACGCTGCCGCGGTGGACGACCACAAGACGCCGGGCACGCTGGTTCTCGTGATCGTCTTCTTGACGGCGTTCGCGGTCTATTACTTCGCGAATTGGATGTGGCTGAGTGATCTCTGGGAGGTTCGCTAGGCGGCCTCGCGGCCCGGCGGTGATAGGAAGAGATGACCACTTCCCCCAAACGACTCGAGGCTTTTCGAAACTTCCTGACGGGAGCCGCATTTCCGGCGTTCGCGCTGTCACTGCTCGCCTGCTGGGTGATCTTCTTGATCGCGATGCTGGTGACTCCCGCGGAGGCGAGTGGTCTCGGCGCGTTTGCGGAGGATTTCCGGATCTGGTGCTTCGGCTACGACCCGGCAACGGGTCGTACCGAAGTGGCCTACGTGATGTCGATGATCCTGCCACAGTTCATGATCGCTGGCTTCATCGGTTACTTCTGGTGGGAGCCGCTGCGTGAACTCGCGAAACAACCGCGGCGCATCGCCCGCTACCTCGGAGTCGCAGCACTCCTGGTCGTGGGCGCGTCCGTCGGCTTTGCGTTCACCGCAGAGCAGGCCGTCAAGGGAGAACTGCCGTTTCCCGCCGAAGAATTGCGCACCGCCTACGAAGCGCCGCAATTCGCGCTGACCAACCAGGTCCGGGAAACGGTCGGTCCCGCGGCGTTCGAGGGCAACGTCGTGATTCTCACGGCCGTCTACGCTTCGTGCCCTCACACCTGCCCGTTGATCTTGACTCAAGCCAAGGGAGCGATCGCGGAACTCTCGCCCGAGGAGCGCGAAGGCCTGCGGGTGATCGCGGTGACGATGGACCCGGAGCACGATTCTCCCGACGTACTGCACAAGCTCGCGCAGAACCACGGCATGGAGTCGCCGCTCTACAACCTCGTGACGGGTGCTTCCGCAGACGTGGAGCCGCTGCTCGATCGGATGGAGATCGCGCGCCAGCGCGACCCCGAAACCGGTATCATCAGCCACGCAAATCTCTTCCTGTTGATCGATCGAGAAGGGCGGGTCGCGTATCGGCTCGGGTTGGGCGAGCGCCAACAGCGTTGGCTGACGTCCGCTCTCAGGGTTCTGCTCCGCGAAGAAGCAGCGTCGGGGTAGGAGATGGCACCGTCGGATACGACGCGCACGCCACTCAGCACAGAATCGATGACGGGTGGCTCGAGCGCGCGGCCAGCATCCGTGCGGGGTGTCGAGGGCGCGCAAGCCAATTTTGATTTTCCGACGGCTGAGGCGCCGCGGCCCAAGGGAATCCTGCGTCAACTCGACAAGGGCTTCATCTACCTCGATCGCCTGCTCGCGCGCTGTGTCTCCAGCTCGCTGAACCCGATGCTTCACACCGGCGCGATCGCGGTCACGGCGCTGTTCGTCGCGACGGTGACGGGTATCGCGCTGTTGATCTGGTACAAGCCCAGCGTCCACTTCGCCTACGCATCGCTCGACGCGATGGCGAAATCTCCGTTTGGGTCGGGACTGGTGCGCTCGCTGCACCGATACAGCTCGGATGCGGCGGTCCTCTTCGGTTTGATCCACGCGCTTCGGGTCTTCTTCGAGCGGCGCTTCGACGGCGCGCGCTGGCTCGCGTGGGTGACCGGCGCGACCATGATGGGGCTGCTCTGGTTTATTGGCTGGACGGGATATTGGTTGGTCTGGGATCTGCGCGCCCAGTCCGTCGCGGTCGGCAGCGCGAAGATGCTCGACGTGCTCCCCATTTTCACCGATCCGCTGAGCCGCTCCTTCGTCACCGACGACAGCGTCAATTCCCTGCTCTTCTTCGTGGTCTTCTTCATCCACATGATCATCCCGCTCGCGCTGGTGGTCGCGATGTGGCTGCACATCACCCGCCTCGCGCGCGCCCGCTACCTGACCAGCAAGGCGATGACGATCTGGGTATTGGCGCTGCTGCTCCTGCTCTGCATCGCCTATCCGGCGACGAACGAAGCGCCCGCCCAGATGACCGCAATTGCCGGAGGTTTCACGATGGATTGGTGGTATCTGTTCCCGATGCCGCTGATCGATCGGCTGAGTGCGGGAGCGCTCTGGGGTCTGCTGATCGTCGGAAGCGCGGTCTCACTCGCGATCCCCTGGTTGTTGGCCGAAAAGCGCAAGCAGCCCGCTTCGGTGGTCGCCTCGCGCTGCAACGAGTGCAAGAAGTGTTATACGGATTGCCCGTACGAGGCGATCGAAATGATTCCGCGCACGGATGGCACCGACCGCTACCTCACCCAGGCTTCGGTGATCGACTCCAAGTGCGTCGCGTGCGGCATTTGCGCGGGATCGTGTGACACGGTGGGGATCGGCCTCGACTGGTTCTCGAGCATCGAGCAGCGCAGGCTGCTCGAGTCGTGGCTGAAGCAGGCCGAACGCGCGGGCGAAAGCGTACACGTCGCGTTCGTCTGCGCAGAATCCGCGGGCGCCAACCTCGAGATCGATCCGGTCACCGGTCTTTGTGCCGAACTCCCCGGCTACCGCGCGCTGCGCGTCCCGTGCGCGGGTTGGGTCCAGCCGCTGATGATCGAACGCGTCATCCGCCAGGGAGCGGGCGGCGTCCTGGTCGCGAGCTGCCCGCCCGATCGATGCGGGTACCGCGAAGGCGCCGAGTGGGAGCGCCAGCGGATCGAGGGTCTCCGCGAACCCGCACTGCGGGTCGACAAACTCGAACCCGGACAGGTCCGGCTCGTGGCGCTCGACCGCACGCGCAAGGCGGATCTGATTCGCGCCGCGGCGCGTTTTCGCACGGGCGAAGAGCCGCTTCGGGCTCCGAGCCGCCCGCGCGCCGTCCACGCGCTGTCGGCAACGATCTTGCTGATCGCGTGTGCGGCGATCCTGGGCCTGGGAAGCGATTTCGGTTACACGGCGCCCGGTATCGACGGTTCCGAGTTCGTCGTGAGCCTGAAACACCCGGGCCTGGCCAGCGAGAACTGCCGCGACCTCACACCGGAAGAACTCGCATCGACACCCGTCCATATGCGCAAGGAGCACATCTGCGAGCGGACGCGCCCACCCGTTCGGCTTCGCGTGGCCATCGATGGCGCCACTGCACTCGAGACCAGCATCGCGCCGTCCGGCATCTGGGAAGACGGCAACAGCGTCGCCGTCGAGCGGATCCCGGTCGCGCCCGGCGAACACCGCGTGAGCGTGGCGATCGGCGAGACGCACGATCCGGACGAGTGGAGCTTTGGCGACGAGCAGACGCTCAACTTCACCGATGAGGCCCGCCGCGTCGTCGTCTTCGACCGCGTCGCGGGATTCAGCTGGCACTGAGGAGTTCGAAATGAGCGCCGATTCTCGGGTTCACATCGCACTCGCTGATTCTTGCAGCCGGTTGCGTTGGCTCGCGCGTGCGCAGGATTACGTCGCGCTCACGCGACCGCGGGTCTTGACGTTGGTTCTCTTCACCGCTCCGCCCGCGATGGTGATGGGTCACGACGGCTGGCCGAGTGCGGCTGTGGTCCTCGGCGTCATCCTCGGGGCTGCACTGATCGGCGCGGGCTGCGGGGCCCTCAACGCGAGTTGGGAACGCGATCGGGATCGTCGAATGACGCGAACCGAGGACCGGCCGCTGCCGGCCGGACGCCTCTCGCTGCGCGAAGCGGTGATCTTTGGTTGCGTCATTTCGGCGCTCGGCGTCGCAGTGCTGTTCGCGACCGGCGGTTGGCTACCGGCTGCGATCGGCGTCCTGACGCTCGCCCACTACCTGTTGATCTACACCATCTGGCTCAAGCCGCGCACGCCGCAAAACATCGTGATCGGCGGCGCAGCCGGCGCCGCGAGCCCGTTGATCGCAGACGCGGCGATCGATGGTCGGCTCGGGCTCTGGGGTTTCGTTCTGTTCCTGATCGTGTTCGTTTGGACGCCGCCGCACTTCTGGGCAATTGCCTTGTACCGCAAGCGCGAGTACGCGGCCGCGGGCTTTCCGATGCTGCCCAACGTGCTGGGCGACCGCGCAACCCGCCGGCACATGCTCCGCTATGCGATCGGCCTGATGCCGATCGCGCTGCTCCCGTGGTTTGGCGGCGAACTCAGCGCCGTCTACGCATGGACGACAGTGATTGCAGGGGTCGGCTTCATCGCGAGCATCGCGCGCTCGATGCGGGCTGAATCTGCCCGGTGGGACCGGCGCGTCTTCAGGGTTTCGATCTTCTTCCTCTTCGCGATCTTCGCAGAGATGCTCGTCGAGCTGACGCTGCGCTGATTTTCAGTTCGGCCGCAGAAAGCCACCCGGCCCGAGTTGGCCTAATCCGGGCGTGGCGCGGTTACAGGCTTCACCGCCTGGCTCGGGGGATCGGTGACGTGCTCCAGCAGTGAGCCGTCTGCCGCGTAGCGATAGGTGTCTTCGCGGATCAGCTCGCCGCGCTTGTATTCGAGGCAGCGGACGACGCGTTCGCTTTCGTCATAAAGCACTTCGTAGTAGCGGTAGAGCTGGAAGACCTCTTCGTAGTTTCGCTCGGCGCCGATGTCGCGGATGGGGCCGCTTTCGATCAGCTCGTCCGAGTAATAGGAGACTCCGGCGCGAATCGTTTCGGGGCGCGCCGAAGCCGGGGCGGTCAGCACACAAGGCGTCAGAACCAGGCCGGATACCAGGGCCACTCTCCAACCCAGAATGACCGAATTCAGTCGATCCATTTTCGGACCCTCCACGCTGCGATCGAGAGCCGGTGGTACGCATATACCAGCCACTCATTCACGGGATGAGCCTTCCCCCAGGGGCAAAACAGGCCATCCAACCGCGCGAAACGCGCTCTCGAGCATTTGGAACGCGATCGCGCTTCAGATTAGCTCAAATAATACGATAAAAAGATCTAGAGATCTTTTTATCGAGAAGCTAGCATCGAGAGCATGACGGAGCCTCGTGCGTCCACTCGAAAGCCGCAGGCGTGGCTCCATTCGGACCCTCTTTGGGGGTTCGAGACGGAATGAAATGGCGTCGCTCATTGGGTCCGCCAGCCGCGAGAGTCGCGACCGGCGACCGGCAGCTCGATCGAGGAGAAACGTTCATGAGGTGTGTTCGCGCTCGGG
>JAHEEJ010000197.1 GCA_024640705.1 Deltaproteobacteria bacterium | reverse complement strand
CGGAAGATCGCATCGCCGCCCAGCTCGTGCGCAGCCTGATCGAATATCCGGCGCTCGTCGAGCGCGTATCGACCGACGAACTCCTGACCCTGCTTCCGGCGGGTCCCGCAGCGGAGATCGTTCGGACGCTCGTGTCGGGACCGCTTGGCGAACGGGTGGACGTAGACGCCATCTGCGAACAACTCGGTGCCGATACGCAAAGGCTGCTGCGGGAACTCGCGACGAACAATGCCGAACTCGATGCCGATACGGCGGCGCGCATCTTGGACGATACGATTCAATGGCTGCGAAAGAGGCTGCGCGACGAGGAATCCCGCGCACTCACACAGCGGTTGCGCGGCGACGGTGAAGATTGGCGGGCCGTCCTGGAGGCAAAGCAGCGCCTGCAGGCACAGCCCACTCGCCAGGAGAATCGCCGAACGAATATCACGACGTGAAGCCCAACGTGGAGTAGTTAGGCTGGAGACGATCTACGGATACAGAGACTGGTAAGGAGCCCCCCCCATGGCCCCGAATATTTCAGGAAGCACCGAAGAGTCGACTGCGCGCAAGCGGCGTCAGAAGAAAAGCTCCACGTCCGCCAAGAAAACCTGTGGTGTCGAGGCGCCCCCGCAAGAATCGACGACGCAATCGAGTGATGAAAGCGCGTCCGCCGCCAACGAAGACAGGCGCGAGTTTGCGAGCGCGCTGCTCAAGAGACTTCTCACCGAGGGCAGGCGAAAGGGATTCTTGACCGTCGACGAGGTCGAGGACGCCCTTGGATCTGCCAAGTTGTGCTCGCGCCGCATCGATGAGATCCGAGCCATCTTCGGAGAGGAGGGCATCTCCGTCGTTTCGGCCGACGCCGCAGAATCGCGGCGGAAGCACCCATCCAGTACGAGTCGCCAAATTCACGATGACGCCGGGACGACCGATCCGGTCCGCGTCTACCTGCGAGAAATGGGTCAGGTCTCCCTGCTCACACGAGAGGGAGAGGTAGAAATTGCCAAGCGGATCGAAGCCGCGCAGCGCGATCGGGTTCTCGCGGTCATCCGATCGCCAATGACCGTGCGCGCGATTCTCGACCTCGCCGATCAGCTCAAGGCGCACAAGGTCGAACTGAAGAAGGCGCTCGACGGTCTCGATGCCGCCGATCCCGCGGCCACTCCCGAGGAGCGTCGAAGGCACTTCTTCCTGAAGGTCAACCGAATCCGCAAACTCGAGATCGACGTCACGAAGCGCCTCGCGTCGATCAACAACTCGCGCACCAACGAAGACACCCGCCATCGATTGCGGGCAGAAACCGAAAAATTCTACGACCAGATGGTCGATCACCTCTTCGAGACGGGCTTTTCGAAGGTGACGACCGAAGAAATCATCTCGAGCTTCAAGGAAGTCGGACCGTCGATCTGGCGGGCGGAGTCGGAAGCGCACAGGGTAACCAAGGTTTTCAAGTTATCGCCCGCCGAGTTCACCGAGTTCGCGGTTTTGTCCACGCGCCGAAGTGCGCGTGGCAAGAAGGCCCTGGAAAAACTCGGCGGAGACGCATCTCAGATCGCTGCCGCGGTAGTCGAGATCGACGAGATCGAAAAAACAATCCAGAAGATCGAGACGGAAATGCGGATGTCGCGCAGCGAGATCCGAACCGCACTCGATCGGCTTGCAGCTGCGACGGCACGCGTCCGCGAAGCCAAGAGTGAACTCGTCGAAGCCAATCTGCGTC
This sequence comes from Deltaproteobacteria bacterium, assembly GCA_024640705.1. Taxonomy (GTDB): domain Bacteria; phylum Myxococcota_A; class UBA9160; order UBA9160; family SMWR01; genus JACZVU01. The sequence goes on along the minus strand of JAHEEJ010000197.1, from coordinate 5,024 downwards.
TGGTCGTTTCGATTGCAAAGAAGTATTCGAACCGTGGACTGCAGTTCCTGGATCTGATCCAGGAAGGCAACATCGGTTTGATGAAGGCGGTGGACAAGTTCGAATACCAGCGGGGTTACAAATTTTCGACCTACGCGACCTGGTGGATTCGCCAGGCGATCACCCGCGCGATCGCCGATCAGGCGCGCACGATCCGCATCCCGGTCCATATGATCGAGACGATCAACAAATTGGTTCGGGCGACCCGCTATCTCGTCCAGGCACTCGGCCGCGAGCCCACGCCGGAGGAACTCGCCGAGCGGATGGAACTGCCGGTCGATAAGGTTCGGATGGTCATGAAGATCGCGAAGGAGCCTGTGAGTCTCGAGGCGCCCGTCGGTGATGAAGATGCCAGCCAGATGGGCGACTTCATCGAGGATGGAAATGCCATCAACCCGCAGGACGCCATCATCTACGCCAACCTCGCGGAGGGAACGCGCCGGGTGCTGGCTACGCTCGGGCCGCGCGAAGAACAGGTGCTCAAGATGCGCTTCGGCATCGGCGAGCGCAGCAACCACACGCTCGAAGAGGTCGGACAGGATTTCGAAGTCACCCGAGAGCGGATCCGTCAGATCGAGGCGAAGGCGTTGCGGAAGCTTCGCCACCCGAGTCGGAGCCGGATGCTTCGGGGTTTCATCGAAGACGAAGAATAGAATCGACCCGCCGCTCCGCGTTCGCGACGGTCACACCCGCTAGCATCTGAGGCGATGCCGACTCTCCACATCCCCAGGCAGCTGCGCGCCTATTGCGGCGGCAGAGACTCCGTCGAACTCGAAGGCGAGTTCCTCTCGGATCTGCTCGCCGGCCTTGCGCTGCAGTTTCCCGAGCTGGGCTCGCGGGTGCTCGAAGCTTCCGGAGCGTTGGCGCCCCATCTCGTGGTGATCCAGAACGACGCAGTGCTGCGCACCCGCGATATCGCGGGGGTCCGGGTTTCGGCCGACGACGAACTCCGGATCTTTACGGCAGCTTCGGGAGGTTAGTTTCGAGCAGCGCGTCGAACTTTGCGAGCACCTTCTGTTGAAGCTCGGCGAAGAACTCCGGAGTATTGAAGTACGGTAGATCGATGGCGTCGCACTTTTTCAGCACGTCGGCGGGCAGCTGGTAGTCGTCATTGCTGAAGCCCTGCAGCCTCTCGAGACGATAACCGCGCAGGAATGTCCGGAGCACCGTATCCCGAAGGTCTTCGCCGGAGACGCTGACACCCGTCGCTTTGGTGACCGCTTCTGAAACGTCGTCGTTGGAGAGCCCGCTGAACTTGCAGATCCCGACGAGATCGTCTCGTATGATGCTCAAGCCGCGCGCGGGGCTGGTGATGGTGTCTACCCAGTAGTCGATACCGGTCTCGCGTTCGTTCAACAGCACGAGGTAGGTTCGCATCGACATGTGCCCACCCGCCAACGCCCACGGATAGCCCGGGTTGGTCTGGGGAAGGTAGGCGGGAAATTCCATTCCCTTGCTGTGCATCGCATAATCGGGCTCGCCGACTTCTTCGGACAACCGCAGCGCTCCCTGGCCCAACTGCCGGAGCTTGCCTGCGCCGATGGCTTCGATCGCTTGGCGCGCCGCTGCGGCATCGCCGTACGCGAGCCCGCCGGCGATGGGAGTACCCGAGTCGGCGTGGCGGCGGTTGTGCTCCATCGCGTACGAAAGCGTGACTCCGCACGAAATCGCGTCGAGCCCGAGCTGATCGGTGAGCTCTACGAGTTCGCAGATTGCGTCGACATCGAAGACCCCGATGTTCGACGAGAGCAGGACCAACGGCTCGTAGTCGAGTTTGGCGCGGAAGGTGCCGCTCTTTGTTTCGTAGAGATTCTTGTGACAGCGAATGCCGCAGCGAAAGCAGGCCTCCGCTTTGATCGTAAATTTCTCGAGCTTCTCCACGTTCGGGCGGTGGAGAGGCACCGAGATGTCGGTGCCCGTCGGCATGAAGTTGTATTCCGGCACCGCGTGAGAGGGGCTCAGGGCTTCGGCGTTCGCCCAGGTGCCGCCCATGCCGCCGGTCTTTGCCTCGCGGAAGCGCCGGCTGCCATCGCCCGTACCCACGACGCTGTTGATTCTCTTCAGCGCCGCGGCCGGCGGCTGGAGTTTCTGGTCCGGTGTGTCGGCGACGATCGCCAGCAGGTTCTTCGAGCCCATCACGCCGCCCATGCCGCCGCGTCCGCAGTAGCGCGCCTTCGCGTCACCACTCTTCAGCTGGTTCTCCGACGACAGGGCGATGGTGGCGTACAAAACGGTCTCGTAGTTTTCGCCGGCTGGCCCGACCACCGCGAAGTGCGCGTCGGGGTACTCAGCGTAGAGGGCCTGGATCTTCGCGTTGGTGGTCTTGCCGACGAGAGCGGTCGCATCCTTGAACGCAAACTCGGGCTCGCCGCCGGTTTTCGAACTCGTCATGTGCAGCGTGGTAGGCCCCGCACAGCGCCCGGTGAAGATCACCTCGTCGATGCCCAGGAAGCGCAGCTTGGTGCCGAACTTTCCGCTCCCGGCGCTCCACATCGCGGAGGGGAGGCCGCTGCTCGAGCGTTTGAGCGGCGAGTAGGCGTGGAAGAAGGTGCGAAGCCCGGTCATCATCGAGCTGCCGGAGAGGGCACCGAGGTTCATGACGAGCGCCGCACCCGGGCTGTAGGCATCGTCGGTCCGCAGCCCTTCGAGGAGCTTGAAGCCCCGGCCGATGCCGCCGAGCAGGTCTTCGAGATCTTCGCAGGCGACCGTCTCGCTGCGTACGCTGCGCGCGTCGAGATCGATCCAGTATCGGTTGAAGGACAGCTCAGAGACCTTGCGCTCGGCCATGTCGCCTCCAGATGGAAACCGTTCAGGATCGAGAGGCTAGCAGGCTCGCCCCGGATCCGGCCGCTCGAACCGCTCGAGAATCGCGATTGCGCGGCTCACGACGCCCGCCGTGGATGCGAGAAAAAACCGGCCGCGAGAGCAGCGGATCGCCATGCAACGTCGCCGGTGACGTTGTAGATTCCGGATCGTGGAGACACCTACCGAACCTACGCACGTCATCGGAATTTGTGGCGGGGCCGTCGCCGGCTCGGAAGCGGCGAAGCTGTTTGCCGAGCGCGGAGCCCTCGCGATCGTTTTCGAGCAGAACGCTCGTCCCTACGGCAAGATCGAAGACGGCCTGCCTCGCTGGCACGTCAAGCTGCGCGAGAAAGAGTACGCGCGCATCGATGACAACCTCGACACCGCCGGGGTGTTCTTCGTTCCGCTGACCCGCCTGGGCAAGGATCTCGCCTTCGCCGAGCTGACGGACGAGATGGGACTGAGCGCCGTGATCCTCGCCACCGGCGCTTGGCGCGATCGCCCGCTGCCGGTCGAGGGCATCGATCGCTTCGTCGGCCGCGGCCTGATCTACCAGAATCCGCTCGTCTACTGGTTCAACCACTATGCCGATCCCGGCTTCGCAGGGCCTGAAGTGGAGGTGCCCGACGGTGCCATCGTGGTGGGCGGGGGCCTGGCCTCGATCGACGTGGTGAAGCTGCTCAACATCGAGGTCTTTCGCCGGGCGCTGCGCGAGCGCGGCATCGAGGTGGATGCGGTGGCGATGGAGCAAGCGGGTATTGCGGAGACGCTCGCCGCACACGGGCTGAGCGCCGAGGAGCTCGGGGTCAAGGGCTGCACGCTCTATTACCGGCGGCGGATGTGTGATATGCCGCTGGCGTCCGCCAAGGACCCGACGCCGGCCCAGCTCGAAAAGCTCGAGGCCACGCGCACGCGCATCATGGAAAAGGTGATGCGCAAGTTCCTCGTCAAGCTGGAGGATTGCTGCGTTCCGATCGCGCCGATCGAGGAGGATGGCAAGCTCGCGGGTCTGGTCTTTCGGAGAACCGCCATCAAAGATGGCCGGCTGCGCGAGGTGGAAGGATCCGACTTCGAGGCGCGGGCGCCGCTGGTGGTGAGTTCGATCGGCAGCCTGCCCCAGTTGATCGAAGGGATCCCGGCCGAAGGCGATCTGTACCCGTTCGATTCGGAGGAGCGCGGGACGCTGCGCGGCGTCGAGGGCGTCTTCGGGCTCGGCAACGTGCTCACCGGCAAGGGCAACATTCGCGACAGCCGCGTCAACGCCAGCGTCGTGGCGGAGCGCGTCATCGAAAACCTGATCGGCGTGCCCGATACGCCTGAGAGCCTGGACGACATGTCCGACGCACTCCACGAAGAGTTCCGCGCCCGCGCCCAGCCGGTCGTCGATCGCGTCATGTCGGGCGAGAAGCTCCCGCCGGAACAGGTCGGGCGCATCCTCGAGCGCGTCCGCCAGCGCTGGGATGAGGTCGATTACGCCGGCGACTACCGCACCTGGATCGAAGCGCGGTAGGCTTCAGCGGCGAGAACGGCGGCCGCCAAGCGGACCGCTTCGAAATCTGCGCAGGTCGAGCAGATCGCCCACCAGCTGAGGCGTATTGTCCTATCCTTACCGCCAGTTTTTCTCATGTTTCCAGATTGCTGCTTCGAAGTACTGAATAAAACGGTACTTTTCTAGATCGGAGTTTTGGTTCCGAACTTGCACGCCATGACGCTACACGTTTTTCGCTGTCTTCCGTAAACCGATGCGCGGGGATCCCGCATGACCGTAGCCGTACGAGACTCCAAGCTGGAGGTACCTTTTCCAGGTCAACTCACCGCCACCGACGGTACCGGAGCGGTGGTCTGGGTCGAGACGCACATCAGCCAGGGCGCGTGCGCCTACCCGATTACACCCTCGACCAACATGGGTACGCAATACGCGCAAGCTGCCGCCAACGGCGCGCGCAACCTGTGGGGCGATGAGCTGATCTTTCTGGAAGCCGAATCGGAGCACTCCTCCGCGTCTGCGGCGGAAGGTTTCGTCCTCGCCGGAGGGCGCGTCAGCAACTTCACCTCCGGCCAGGGTCTGATCCTGATGAAGGAGGTGCTCTACGTCATCAGCGGCAAGCGCCAGCCCGCCGTCTTCAACATCGGAGCGCGCGCGCTCACCAGCCAGGCCCTCAACGTGCACTCCGGCCACG
>JAHEEJ010000196.1 GCA_024640705.1 Deltaproteobacteria bacterium | reverse complement strand
CGACACTGACGGAAACGACGACGAACGTGGCTACCTACGACGTGATCGGCCCCGGCTATTGCATAATCGAAAATTACGGCGACCAGGTGACGGTGACCGTTCCGACGCCCACACCGACGCCCACACCGACGCCGTGTGTCGCAGCGTGGCCGAAAGTCATCATCTACACGCAAGCGAAGGGGCAGAGCCCGACGAACAACGCGAAGCTCACGCACCGGATCCGCGGCCACATCATCGACCCGGATTCTCTGGGTGACACCGCCCACCGCATCGAGGTCTGCGCAGGTACGGAAGTCCGAGCCGGAGTGACCGATACGACCGGAACGCCGGTGGTTACCCCCTCGGGAAGCCTCGCCTGTTCTTCGGCTGCCTGCTTGGGAGTCGTGAATACGACCGAAAAGTATCAGTCGATTTCGCAAGACGGCCGAGACAAGGACGCAATTACGTTCATTCCGAGATAGACGCCCGCCAGTCCCGCCGGGTGTTCAGCGGAAGAGATCGGTGGCGGGATCGCGCAGGGTGTCGCGGATGTCGCCGTCGCCTTCGATTTCGATGCCTTCGATCCAGACGGCGGGGGTGCCCGCGTCTTTTCGCATCAAGAGCCCCGCGGCTGCGGCGAGTTGATCGGCGGTGGCGGTGGCGGTGGCTTGGAGTTCGCGACCGCCGAGGTCGGGGCTGCCGCGCAGGTCGCGGATCGGTGCGATCCCCGCGCTGCCGAGTGCGACATCGACGAGGCCTTCGCGCCAGGGGCGGCCGAAGGTGTCGCTGATGATCAGCGCGAAAGGCAGTGCGGCGCCGTCGGCGAGCAGGGCGTCGCGCAGCGCGCGCGCGGACGCGTCGGGGTCGAGCGGGAGCAGGACCGCGGTGTCGGGTGCGGGTGCGTTGGAGAGATCGACGCCCGCGTTCGCGCAGACGAAGCCGTGCTTGGTTTCTGCAATCGTCACGCCGTGGCCGCGCCGCACGATGCGCGCGGTCTCGCGCAGCACCAACTCCAGCTGGCGGGGGTCGCGCCCGTCTGCGGCCGCGAGTTTTTCGGCTTCGGCGGAGGGCGTCACGTCCGAGAGTGCGACGACCCGCCCCTCGGCTTTCGAGACGATCTTCTGACACACCACCAGCGCGCCCGCCGTCAGCGGAACCGCCGCGCGCTGTGCGGCGGCGCGAATCAGCGCGGGCAGATCGGCGCCGGGCTGTACGGCCGGGATTCCCGGCAGCGCGGTGAGCCGAATCGATTGCGGTGCAGCGCTCACGTCGCGAGGTCCGGCCACAGTTCGCGCAGCAACGTGCGGGTTCGCTGGCCCCCGTCTGCGCCGGTCGCAAATTCTTCGAGATCCGCGTAGGCGTCGATGTCGATCGCGAGCGAGGGCAGCGCGAGTTGCTCGAAGGAAACACCCGCGAGCGTCGCGAGTTTCTGATGGGCGCGCGCGCTGTCGGCGCCGAATGTCGCGGAGATGACGTCGCGCGGCGTGCGCAGCAGCGCCGATGTGCCGCCGTCACTCGACGGAGCGAGCACGACGGCGCTTCGCGTACCCGCGTCGAGCAGCGTCTCGATGTCTTCCGCCTGGACTCCCGCCACATCGCCGAGTACCACCAGCGCCGTGTCGCCCGGCGCCGGCGCGATCCGCGCGCAGGCGGCTTCGACCGCCGGATTCAGGCCCGCGACCGAATCGCTGAGCAACTCGACGCCAAACCTGGGCGCCACTTCGGCCAGGCGGGGGTCGGGGGTCGCGACCGCGATGCGGTCGAGTCCACGCACCTGAAGCAGGGCTTCGAGTACGTCTCCGAGCATCGCGATCGTCAGCCACTCCACGGCCGGGCGATCGAGCGACGGCAGCATCCGCGACTTCGAAGCGCGGAGCAGCTTGACCGGGACGACGGCGCCGATCATCGCAGCGATGCCGCGAGCGAGAGCGCGGCTTTGGCGAGCTGCTGCGCGACCGCGACATCGCCCATGATCGTGTCGCGCACCTGGGTTCGGATCCCCATTGCCTCGATCTCGGCGGCGAGATCGGCGTCGCGCTCGTCGAGGATGAGGGCGTCGATCAATCCCCGGTAGAACTCGGCCACGCCGCGGGCCGAAACCTCGACGCCGACGCCGCGCATCAGCCGATCGGCCGGACCTTTGACGGGAGCGCCGCCAACGATCGGTGAGATCGCCACGACCGGAGCGCGCGATCGCTTCAGCGCATCTCGGACTTCGGGCATCGCGAGGATCGGGCCGATCGAGACGATCGGATTGCTCGGGCAGATCAGGATCGCCTGCGCGTCGCGCAGCGCGTCGAGCACGCCGGGGCCGGGACGCGCGCGCCGGGCTTCGCCCAGGTCGACCCCGGTGACTTCGTCGGGCGCGCCGTCGCGCGCGAGGTACTCCTCGAAGTGCACGCGGCGCCCGCCTTCGAGTTCGACGATCGTCGCGCACGGATCTTCCGACATCGGCAGGATCCGCGTCGAAACCCCGTAGCGTTGCCGCAGTTCGTCGGTGACGCGGCCGAGGCCCGCGCCTTCGCGCAACCGCAGCGTCCGGTGTTGGCTGTTCGCGAAGTCGCGATCGCCGAGTCGAAACCAGCTCTCGTGACCCAGCGCGCCCAGCGCGTCGACCATCTCGTAGCTGTCGCCCTCGAGCCCGTAGCCCTTGCGCGCATCCACCCGGCCCGCGAGCGTGTAGGTCACGATGTCGAGATCGGGCGATACGTGGACGCCGTAGAAGATGCGGTCGTCACCGGTATTGACGATCGCCGTGACCTCACCGGGCTCGACCACCCCGACGAGACCGCGCAGGAAGCGCGCAGCGCCGACACCGCCGCAGAGGCTGACGATCGGAGTCGAGAGGGTTTGGGCGGACACGGTCGCGACGGGACCTAGCGCGTGTCCGGATCGTCGCGCCAGCGCTTCAACTCCGCGAGTTCACCCTGAAGCACGGGCAGGCGCGCACCGATCTCGCGCAGTTCTTCCGAGTCGATCAAGTCGTCGTCGTCCCCGACCTGCGGCGCCGAGACCATCTGCTTGATCCGCTCTTCGTCCTGCGCGACGAGCAGCTCGAGTTCCGCGATGCGCGCGTCGAGCTCGGGCCACGAGCTGGTGGCCGCTGTGGAGGCCTGAGGGGTGACATTGGTTATTTGACCCGGCGCGCTGAAGGGATCCGCGTCCGCTGCGGGTACCAAACCCGGTAGCGGCACCGCAGGCGCGGGCGGGGCGACAGGCGTCGTCGCAGTCGATTGCGGCACCACCCGAACCACCGTGCTCCTGCGCGATTTCGGAATCCGGCCGAGATCGGTCGTGTATCGCACCACCCCATGACGGTCCAACCAGCGATAGAGCTCGGTTTCGCCCTGCTGCGCTCCGATCGCAACCCAGGGTAGGGCGGTCGCGAGCACAAACCCGGCCACCACCACCCACGTGGCGCCGCGTTTCGGCATCCGGATCCGGCCCAGCAGTCCCATGATCGACGATTGTTCTCGACACCCTCGACCGCGTCAAGCAAGCCGCGGGTATAGAGTTAAGGAGGCGATTTGTACCGTTTTCTGGGATAGAGGGACGCGGCGATCCGAGACCCTGTGGTGGCGATCGGTGGTAGCACGCGAGCGGCGGGTACTCGTGCCCTGGCTCGATCGGTTGATTCGATTTGGTGTAGGTTGGAGCCCCCGACGTTAGGCTGCGGGAACCCTCAATCAGCGCCTCCGATCTGCCGATCATTTTCTGGCGATGGTCCGGCTACCGTTTCCGATGCGGTGGACTTTAGTCGCCGCATCTTTTTGCGCCTCTGTGTTGGTCTTTTAGGACCGCTGGGCGCCGGCCATCAACCCCCGATCGGCATGATTGGTAACTGGGTGATGTGGATTCTTCTGGCAATCGTCCTCGCCTGCATGGAATTTGCTTATGCCACTGCACGAAATGAAACGGAGAGGATTCCGATGACAAGCTCCAGCGACTGGCTGCTTCGTGCTCTCCCCGCCATTTTGTTCGGCCTAACACTCACTGGCACTGCAGATGCAATCGCCTCGGCCGGACCAGTCGTAGGCTGGGGCAGAGACTACTACTACCAGGCAACACCCCCGGACGAAGTCAACGGCGTTGGGGGGGCCGCGACCGACATCACCGCAGGTAACTTCCACAGCTGCGCGATCCAGGCGGCCACGGGTGGCGTCGTCTGCTGGGGTTCTGACTACTACGGCCAGGTGACACCCCCTGACGCCGTCAACGGCGTTTCGGGGGCCGCGATCGACATCGCGACGGGTGCCGACCACAGCTGCGCGATCCAGGCGGGCACAGGCAACGTCGTCTGCTGGGGTTCTGACTACCACGGTCAGGCGACGCCCTCCGATGCCGTCAACGGCGTTTCGGGGACCGCGACCGACATCGAAGCGGGCGTTTTCCACAGCTGCGCGATCCAAGTGGGCACGGGCAACGTCGTCTGCTGGGGCAACGACGAATTTGGCCAGGCTACGCCCCCCGACGCCGTCAACGGCTTTTCGGGAACCGCGACCGACATCGCGGTGGGCGGCACTCACAGCTGCGCAATCCAGGCCGGCACGGGCAACGTCGTCTGCTGGGGCAACGATGACTCTGGCCGGGCTACGCCCCCTGACGCCGTCAACGGTGTTTCGGGGACCGCGACCCAGATCGCGGCGGGCGGCTTCCACAGCTGCGCGATCCAGACGGGCACGGGTGAGGTCGTCTGCTGGGGCTACGACGGCCACGATGAGGCGACGCCCCCCGACGCCGTCAACGGCGTTTCGGGGACCGCGACCGACATCGCGGCGGGCAGCTTCCACAGCTGCGCGATCCAGGCGGGCACGGGCGAGGTGGTCTGCTGGGGCCACGACGGCTCCGGCCAGGCTACGCCCCCGGACGACGTCACTGGCGTTTCCGGGACCGCAACCGACATCGCGGCGGGTTGGAACCACAGCTGCGCGATCCAGGCGGCGACGGGCAGCGTGGTGTGCTGGGGCTCTGACGGCCCTTTCGCGGTGCCCCCGGCTGTGAACGGTGTTTCGGGGACCGCGACCGACATCGCGGCGGGCGAGGACCACAGCTGCGCAATCCATGCGGGCACGGGTGAGGTCGTCTGCTGGGGCTACGACAACGACGGCAAGGCGTCGCCACCCAGTGCGGTCAACGGATTTTCGGGGACCGCGACGGACATCACCGCGGGCTACGACCACAGCTGCGCGATCCAGGCGGGCACGGCCAATGTCGTCTGCTGGGGCAACGACTCCGATGGCCAGGCAACGCCACCCGACGCCGTCAACGGCGTTTCGGGGACCGCAACCGATATCGCAGCCGGGCACCTCTACGGTTGTGCGATCCAAGCGGTCACGGCCAATGTCGTCTGCTGGGGCAACGACTCCGATGGCCAGGCAACGCCACCCGACACCGTCAACGGCGTTTTGGGAACCGCGACCCGCATCACCACGGGATGGGCCCACGGCTGCGCGATCCAAACAGGCACGGGCAACGTGGTCTGTTGGGGGTGGGACTACTTCGGCCAAGCGACGCCCCCCGACGCCGTCAACGGCGTTTCGGGAACCGCCATCGACATCGCGGCAGGTAACGGTCACAGCTGCGCAATTCAAGCGGGCACGGGAAAAGCAGTCTGCTGGGGCGCCGACAGCTCGCGCCAGGCGACACCCCCGGACGCCGTCAACGGCGTTGCGGGGACAGCGACCGCCATCGCGGTAGGCGGCTTCCACAGCTGCGCGCTCCAGGCGACGGCGGGTGTCGTCGTCTGCTGGGGCGACGACATCGACGGCCAGGCGACGCCCCCCGACGCCGTCAACGGCGTTTCGAGTAACGCGATCGACATCGCGGCTGGCGGCTACCAAAGCCTCGCAATTGTCCCCGAGCCCGCCGCATGGCTGGCACAACTCGCAGGATTCGTCCTCCTATGCGCTCTCCACCGTTCGCGCACCCGTAGGCGCAGCGGACGAACTTAACAGCAGGCTGCTAGTTGGGTGGGAGTTGTCGATGTTGCCTTCTTGAAGGTATTCATTCGGGACTCTCCTGATCACTCCGCCGACCTGACCAGATTGCGTAGCGCCCCCCAATGCCGCGGATGCGGAATCTGCACTCCCCGCCGAATCATCCCGCAATAGGTCCGCGACAACCCCGTTGCTCGCATCGTTTCCAATAGTGAAACCGTCTCGAGCTTCGGCTGGATCTCTCGCTTGAATATCGCGGGGTCAGGCTCCGCAGTATGAAGCCGCTCCCACTCGGCATTTGCCAGAAGCATCGCAGAGTTTCGCTTCCCGCGGAGTCTTGCCGCGTTGCCACCGTGGGCCGAATCGGTCCCGTCCAACCGCCGCTCCCGAAGCGCCTCGTGCGCCTTCGCAACCGCATCCAAGGATCGGATCGAACGACAATCGGTGCGGTAGCGGCGTTGACGACCGGGAAGGCCCGCACCACAGACAACGCACGTTTTCGCAATCTTGGTTCGCTTGGTTCGCTTGGTTCGCGAGCTGCTGGCGGCGCGTTTTCGAACCGCGTCCCGACCGTTGCTGCGGTGATTCCCTCGCTCGGTCTGGCGCGCTAACGCGGAAGGCGCTTCGAAGCCGACGCGAAATGGCAGGGATCGGTGATTCGATCACGCCTCGGGCAGTTTGAACTTCGCCGCGTCGATCACCGACCAGAGGTGAATCGCCCAGCCGAGGAGCGCGAACCACAGGGCGAAGGCGAGCACGAACTGAACGAGGGCCATGGCGAGACGGCCCTGGAGAAGTTGCCCGAGTCCGGGAACGAAGAGG
>JAHEEJ010000195.1 GCA_024640705.1 Deltaproteobacteria bacterium | reverse complement strand
CGCTCGCTTCGAGAAGCAGGTCCATGGCGAACTCGTTGAGTCGACCGTTGAACATCGAAATGAACTCCGCCCAGGCCTGGCTGCTCTGCGGTATCGGCACACGCGCGTAATACCGGGCAATCACGGTTCGGAGCAGGGCTTCGCTGGTGGTGCGGTTACCGGGATCGTTGTACACCTCGCAAGCGGCGATCTTGTTCGAGATCATCTCCTCGAGCATCGCCAGCAATTGTGCTCGCGATTTTCCGCCCGCAGCCAGGTTCGGATTTGCTTCTGGCGGCTTGGGACCCTCCAGGTCGGGAAGCAGTGCGCTCCACGCGCTTCGCAGTGTGGCATCGGTGATCTCGAATTCGTTTTGCTCACGTGCATTCTGATCGGCAATCATCAGGGCGCTGAGCGTCGCGGCGTCGGTCGACTCGCGCAGGAGTTCGATGCTAGCTGGAGCCAGCGCCAACAAGCCGTCGCCCGAAAGCATACGGTCCTGTTGCACCGATAGAATTGCGCGCAACGAGTAGCCGATCGAACCGTACTGCTCGGCGCGCAGCTTCGAAATCGTCAACGGAGGATGCTTGGTGAATCGAACTTCGATCCGCCCATCGGGGGTCTTGCCCCAGTCGAACCACTGCTCGATTTGTTCGCGGAGTCTTTGCGGCGATACCGCGACCTCGCCCGCATGCGATGCCAATGCCGACGCTTCCCCCCAGACGCGTTGCACCCAGCGCTTCTGGAGGTCCACGTTGGCCCAGCGTCCCTCGTCGGCGAGCGGCGTGCCGTAGATGGAATCCTCGAAGCGGTTTGCGCTCGAGTGGCACTTCGCGTCGCTCTCGGACTCGAGTGTTTTGATCGCCGAAAGGATCGATTCCGGCGGGGGGGGCGCCGGTTCGTAGGCCGCGATCGGCTCCGGGTCGACGGGTAGAGCGGGCAGTCGGTCCTGCTGCATCCAGAGGAAAGTGATTACGGCTGCAAAAACGAGTGCGAATACGCAAAGAGCGAGTTTTGCCATCGAGAAAAACCTTGAGCGCGACTTTTCGATCTTCGACCCCCGGGAGGCTGTGAGGGTAGCAGCGAATATTGCGGTCTGACCATCGTCGTGGCCATCGATACGAGCTACACCGGTTCATCGTTCGTTCTGTGTTCACGGCGACTCGGTCGTTTTCGATTGCAGCGGTAGTTTGGGCGGACGGGGACTGCAATGTCATTTCAATGCCGCGGCGCGGTTCTTCCGATTTTGCGCGGTCTATTCCGGTAGGCGATAATCAACAATTCAAAAGAAAACAGGAGCAAGCCGTTTCATGTCGATCGACTCGCGGATTTCGACCCGCAACACGAGCCTGACGAGCGATCAACTTCGCGAGTTGATCGCCTCGCATCCGAAGGGCTGCGCGCTTCAGCAGGCCTTCTATTCGGATCCGTCGATCTATGCGCTGGACATGGAACGGATCTTCATGCGCGGATGGCTCTGCGTGGGACACGAAAGTCGCATCCCGAACAGCGGCGATTTCTTTGTTCACGAGATTGCGGGGGAGTCGCTCATCATCGTCCGCGGCGGAGATCAGGAGGTACGCGCTCTCGTAAACGTCTGTCGTCACCGGGGATCGGAGGTCTGCTACGAGAAGGAAGGCAATGCGAAGGTTCTCGTCTGCCCGTATCACGCGTGGGCTTACGAGCTCGATGGCAGCCTTCGCGCGGCGCGTCAGATGACCGAGAGCATCGACAAGTCGGAATACGGGCTGACGCGGATCCATCTGCGCATCCTGGAAGGGTTGATCTTCGTCTGTTTCGCGGAGGATCCGCCGAGGCTCAACGACGTGGAACAGACGCTCCGCGCGTCGTTGGGTCGCTACGGTTGGGCAGACGCGAAAGTTGCGCACCGCGGTATCTACAGCGTCGATGCGAATTGGAAACTCGCGATGGAGAACTATTTCGAGTGCTACCACTGCGGCCCCGCGCACCCGGAGTTCGCGCGCCACCACGCGACGGATCGATATTTGACGTCGGAGGCGAAAACGCTGCGCGAAAAGGTGCACGTGCGTGCGAAGGAGATGGGGATCGAAATTCCCTACGTCGCGAACTGGCCCTGGTCGGCCGCGCCGGGCGAGGAGATGGTGGACGCGTTTCACGATGCCGCCTATCCCGACTCCGTCACCGGAAGCGAAGATGGTCAGCGCGTCGCACCCTTGATGGGGGACTTCACCGACTACGACGGGGGTTTCAGCTACGTGGATGTCGGGCCGGCCAGTACATTCCTCGCCTACCCCGACTATGGGGTGATGTATCTCTTCATTCCGCGAGACATCCAGACGACCGACATGGAGATCGTCTGGCTCGTGGCAAAAGACGCGAAGGAAGGCGTCGACTACGAACGCGATCGATTGATCTGGATGTGGGATGTGACCAGCATCGCCGACAAGAAGATCATCGATCACAACCAGAAGGGCGTGAATTCCCGCTACTACCGACCCGGTCCGTATAGCCCGATGGAAGAGATGCCGCGGGCCATGACCGAGTGGTATCTGGAGCAGATCGCTCCGGGATCAATCGACTAGCTTCTGAACCGTGCAGCTCGACTCGCTTGCGGGCGATGCCGATCAGGCGCGACTTCCGCCGTCCATGACGAGCGGGAAACCCGTCATGAAGCGCCCCGAATCGCTGGCGGAATACAACACCAGATCCGCGACCTCTTCGGGGGTGGCAACCCGATTGAGCGGCACTCTTTCGGCAGATTGTCTCAAACCCTCTTCGGTGCTGAGGCCGAGGTCGCGGAACTCGCCTCTCAACATGGGCGTATCGACGTCTCCCGGGCAGACCGCGACGACGCGAATCCCCTCACGCGCGTGATCGAGCGCCATGGCGCGCGTCATCTGGAGAACGGCGCCCTTGCTCGCGCAGTAGGCGACCAGATGCCTGCTTCCCGTCAGCGCGGCATCGGATGCGATGTTCACGATCACGCCTCCGTGTTCGCGCATTGCGGGTATCGCCGCCCTGCAGACGTAGAACATGCCGTTGACGTTGACGGCGAAAGTGTTCTGCCATTGCTCATCGGTGGTTTCATCCACCGTCGCGTGGTAGGCGACGCCCGCACTGTTGACTGCGATGTCCAGGCGGCCCAGGGCGGACACCGTTTCGCGCACGAGAGAATCGCAGTAGGCGGGATTGGTGATGTCGCCTGGGATGAATTCGACCTTGCGTCCCAATCCGCGCAGCTGCTCGCGAAGCCGGCTGCCGCGCTGTGGATCTCTTCCCGCAAAAACGACATCGGCGCCGCTCGCCGCAAAAGCTTCGGCAATCGCCGCTCCCAATCCGGAGGTGGCCCCCGTCACCAGGACGGACTTGCCACTGAAGTCGAAAGCCGCGCGCTTGGGTTCGGACATCGTCGTATTCCTGGGAGTGGTTCTTGCGACCCTCCCACTGCGCTCGAAGGGAGCGCAGCGGGAGGCCTCGCGTGAAGTTCAGTTTCGGCGATCGGAGGCTGGCGCGACCTAGTGATCCGTGTCGGTGGCGACCTGGTCGAGGCCCACCTGCCGGAGCACGTCGATCCGTTGCGTCCGCAGATTCGCGTCGCCCGGGTTGCCGTCGATCTGATCGCTCAGGGCGGCGAACGAGTCGTACCAGATGCCCTCTTCTGCGTAGATCGCAGCGGCGCGCATGTCGCTCTCGCTTTCGAGGCGTGCGGTCAAGGGTCCACTCTGCTCGATCCGATCGATCCAGCCCGTCACGACCACGTCCTTCGAGCGCTTTTCGGGATCGACGATGAGCGTCACCGACCACTCGTACTCGGCTCCCGGCTGGAGCTCCACCCCGTAGTCCGCCAGGCGAATGCGCTGGATGCCGACGCTCTCCGGTGCCGTCAGCGCAGCCTCTACCTCGGGCTCGTCACTCGCCTGGTCGAACAGCGTGAATTCGATCCGCATCGAGGCATCCGGAGTCCGATCGAGGTACCAGAAGAGTGACGGCTGAGCGGAAACGGTCTGCCCCACGTGATCCGGGGTCAGTGCGAACATCAACGGCACCTTCTTGTTCGAACCGCGGGTGGCGCCCCCCGTTGGCTTCACCGGCTTGCCCCGGTCCGGTGCCACGTAGAGCAGTTGGAGAGGGCGTGCGGGAGGTGCGGCGTCAACCGATTGGATTTCTTTGGCGGGAGCTTCGCTTGCGCGCTCGGCTTTTTCGGTTGCCGGGTCGGGCTCCGTTGCAGCGATGCTTGGCGCCATCAATGCCATCGCGAATCCGACAACGATGGTTCTCGACTTCACTGCGCTGGTGATCGATTTCTGCATGATCGCGGTCCTCCCAAATTCCTCGAGCTCAGGCCCCGCGTCAGCATTGATGGGCGCGCGCGAGAACCGAGGAACCATAACAGCTGCCGACTGGGCTGAATGCTCGAACGTTCAGGAGACACCCCAGACCGGCGGCGGCCATTATACGCTGCCCGGGTTTTGGGGTGGTGTGAATTGGTTCACATGGAAGCGTTTAAATCGATGCCCGAGCTGCATCCCGGCTCCTTCAGCAACCGGCAACGAGCCCCCAAATCCCTAATTCCATTGATAGATTAGGTTCTCTTCTGCTGCTCGCTCCCGCCCTCACGCTGGCATCTGAGCTGTGTTGGAGAGGTACGTTTTGCTTGTAATTCGCGCGCAAACCGCGTAGAAGTGATGTGCACAAAACCGAGGGAGTTTGGGGCAAATGGGACGCGCAATCACCCGCAGTATCGTCTGTTTGGTTCCGATGGCGGTATTGGTCGCCGCATCTGCTGCATCCGCAGCGCTGCTCGTAGATTTTGATAGCGACCCTGCTCCGGTTCCGACCAACCTGCTCAACGATTTTCAGAGCGTCGATTCCTCACTGATCCATTTCAGTGACACAGACGGCGCCAACCTGATTCTGCTCAACTATGGCGGCAGCAACGCACTGGCTGTCTTGTTCGATGACGACAGCGGGCTGTTGATGGAATTCGATTTTGTCGCTTCGGCGCTCAGTCTGGAAATCGGGAACACCTCCGCGGCGATTTCCGGAGACACTGCGGTGCTCACTCTCTATTCGGGCGGAGTCGAGGTGGACAGCACGACCCTGGCGCTCAACCTGACCGACGCGATCGATCAAACGATCAGTTACGCGGGTGTTTCGTTCGATTCGGCGATTTTGAGATACAACGTCGCCGCCGGTCTCACGGAAGTCGTCGACAACATTCGGGTCACGCAGTCCGTTTCCGCCATTCCCGAGCCCGGAGCGGGGTTCTTGTTTGGAATGGGAGCACTGCTGGTCGGCGCAGCCTGCGGTCGCCGATCTCGACTCGAGGTTGAGCGCTGGACGATGCAGGGCTGAATTGGTTTCCCGAACAGGACGCTCAGGTGGCCTGTTCGAAGTTCATCATAACGCTCCAACAACCTGATCATCGGAATCCCCCGTTGCGCTTGGTTGTAGCGAGCTGCGCGAGGATTGTTGATATGGTTGGAAGGCTCGCCGCCGTCGCTTCCCTAACAGGTGCATTATTCATTCTGACAACGCCCGTTGCTGCAAAGCCGGTTACCGGCCACACGGCCAGCGATGACTTCCTCGGTACGATCTCAGTGGGATCCGTCGCCGAAGGTCGCATCGGCGACCGCGGCGCGAGCAGCGACGTCGAGCTCTTGCTCGGGCAACTGTTTCCGCTCCAGACGGATCAGTTCGATTGGGTGAGCGGTCGGACCTACTCGTGGACGCTCAGCTACGAGCCAGGTTCGCTTGGTGGAGCCATCTCGTTCAATTTCGAAGGCAAGAACCTCCTGATGGCGACCGCGGTGCAGTTCAACAGCTTCTTCATCCGTGCGGCCGCCGAGCGACCCAATACCCGGATTCTCGTCAACGACCTGGTTCTCGGCCCGCCGCCGAGTGAGGGCAGCGGTGGCGCCACCGTGTTCGAGACCGCCAATCCGCTGACGCCAGCGAGTTCGGCGGCGAACGGCAGCGGCGCGACCCTGGACGTCCTCAAGATCAGCGGGGTTGACCTGCTCGTCGGCTTCACGCTGAAGGGGAAGGTCGCCATGTTCTTCGGCGGCGCTGCGACGCCGCCGACCGGTTCGGAGCTGGGCTTCCGGATCTACACGGCCGTTGCTCCCAACTTTCCCGACGCCGATGCGGATGGAGTGGACGACGCCTTCGACAACTGTGTGAACAAAGCGAATCCCAGTCAGGCTGACGACGACAAGGATGGCCTCGGCGATGTCTGTGACAACTGCCCGTTCGACGCCAATCCGAGTCAAGCAGATGGCGACGGCGATCGAGCGGGTGATGCCTGTGACAACTGCCTGCAGGGTTGCACGGCGATCTATCCGCGAACGGCGTCGTGCGCCAATCCGCGCCAGGCGGACAGCGACGGCGATCGGGTTGGAGACCGCTGTGACAACTGCCGCATGGTTCGAAACGGACCCGACGAGGCGGGGATCCCGGGCGTCGGCTACCAGACGGACAGCAACGGAAACCTGATCGGCGACGCCTGCGAGCCGTCCACCGTGATTCTCGATCTGGGTGCTTCAGCGCCCTTCGGTGGTGGCGGATTCGCGGCTTCGAGTTCCAGTGTGCTGGGTGCGTTTTCGAGCGCGCTTTTGGCCCAGACGGCGATCGACCTCTCGCTCTCCTGTGCTCAGGATGTCGTCGCTGCGAACATCGGTCTGGCCCTGCCAGCGGGAGCTACTTTCGTCAACTTCGGTGGCTGCATTCCCGATTCGAACGACCCCAACAATCTCGCTTCGTGTGTCGGTGCAACCGA
>JAHEEJ010000194.1 GCA_024640705.1 Deltaproteobacteria bacterium | reverse complement strand
GATCCTCGCGACCATCCACCCCTACCCCACCCAGGCCGAGGCCCTGAAACGAGCTGCGGGGGCCTACATGCGCAGCCGCGCGACTCCGAGAATGGGTCGGATCCTCGAGCGCTGGATGGCGTGGCGTCGCTGAGCAGGCGAGCCGGACGAGAGCTGTCGGTCTCGTCGCCGCAAAGCGAATCCGCAGGATTCGCCGGCCAGACGAGACCGACAGGTCTCGTCGCTGCAAAGCGAATCCGCAGGATTCGCCGGCGAGTGCAGAAATTTGCCCCTGCGCGTGAAAAAAATTGCCCCGAATTGGGGCTCGCCGATCGTCGTCCCGTCCGGGTAAACTGGACCCGGAGGAACTCTTCGTGTCACTACTTCGCTTCCTCGGATTGGGGGAAGATCCCGGGAAGAAACACGACGCCGGCGACACCGAGTCCGTGCGTCGGATCGCCGCCAACCTCGACCGGCTCGAACCGAGCCGGGCAAAATACCTGGCCGGCTTCGCCTACGTGCTGGCGCGCGTCGCAAATGCCGATCTCGAAATCGACCCGACCGAGACCGCAGAGATGGAGCGCTCGCTGGCGGAGATCTCCGATTTGTCGGAAAGCGAAATCGCGCTCGCCGTCGCAATCGCCAAATCCCAGGCGCGATTGCTCGGCGGAACGGAAAATTATGTGGTGACGCGCGAGTTCCGCGAAAGCTCCACGCCCGAGCAGCGCGGCCAACTCTTGCAATGCCTCTACGCGGTCGCCGCGGCCGACGGAACGATCTCCACCATCGAGAGTTCAGAAATCGTCGGAATCGCAGAAGAACTCGGATTCACGCGGGCACAAGCCAACGCCCTGAAGAGCCAATACCGGGAAAAACTCTCCGTCCTCCAGGCCAAGAGCAGCCCCGAACCCCGCTAACTGCCCCCCGCCACGATCGTTTCCCAACCCGGCCAACTGGGCCCCCGCCAGTGGAGCGCAGCGCGCCTCCCCGCAGGTCTGCGCGGGCAGCCAGTGGAGCACAGCGCACCTCCTCGAAGGTCTGCGCGGGCAGCCAGTGGAGCGCAGCGCGCCTCCTCGAAGGTCTGCGCGGGCGCTTAGTGTCGCGTCAGCAGCAGTGTCTTCGGGTCGAGGGCGACGTGGAGTTCGGTGAGATCCGGGTTGTCGTGGTCCTTGAGGGCGCGCAGCACCACCGCGTCCTCTCCCGGCTCGAGGGCCAGCGCCACGCTCACCAGGTCTTCGACGCGCGCGACGGAAGCCGGCAGCTCCGCAATCTGCTCCTTGCTGTAGGAGACCGACATCCAGACTTCGGCCGCGAGTTCACCCGCGAGCGCCTTGAAGTCGGCGAGATCTTCGCGCGAGGTCTCTTTGAAATCGAGCCCTTCGATCAACACCATCGATGGCGGGCCCGTGGTTTCGGACTCGACCTTCACGGCTTCGCGCAGCTTCTCGGGCGTGAGCGCGTGCTTCGGGTAGACGCGGATGCTCCGATTGCGATCGACATCGACATGCACCTGGGTTCCATTCTCCAGGCGCGCGCTCGCCGCGAGTTCTTCGAACACGGTGTCGTAGTGATCGCGAATGTGGGCAACCGTGTGGGCCATCGAGACGTGGAGCACACGTCCCGATCGCAGTAGCTCGTCGAGTGCCACACCGACCAGGAAGGACGCTTTTCCGACGCCGGGACCCCCGACGACGATGCCCAGATTGCCGGGTCCCAACCCACCGTGGAGACCCTTTTCGAGCAAGCGCAGGGGGCTGCGCGCATTTAGAAACTTTCGGTACACGCTGAACTCCTCGATTTACTCGTCGTCGTCGACAATTTTCGAACTGAACTTCTCTTTGAGTTCCTTCTGGACTTCGGCAGGGGCAGGCAGATAGCGCGCAAATTCCATCGTGAATTCTGCCGTGCCCTGGGTCATCGAGCGCAGATCGGTCGCGTAGCCAAACATCTCCGAAAGCGGCACCTCGGACTCGATGCGAGACATCCCGGACGACTCCGTGGTTCCGATTACGGTACCACGGCGCTGCATGATCGTCTTGAGGATCGCGCCCTGGTGGTCGACGGGGCCTTCGACCTCGAGCTTCATCACGGGCTCGAGCACGATCGGCTTGGCCCGACCGTAGGCCTCGCGGAACGCGCCGCGGCCCGCGGCCTGGAAGGCCATCTCCGAGGAGTCGACGCTATGCGATTTACCGTCGTCGACGACCACCCGGACCCCGATCACCGGAAAGCCGATCAGCCGCCCCTTCGCCATGCACTGCACGAAGCCCTTCTCGACGGCCGGTATGTACTCGGTGGGGATCGAACCGCCCTTGATTTCGCTCACAAATTCGAAATCATCGGCACCGTCTACGATCGGCTCGATCCGCCCCGCGACACGGCCGTACTGACCGGAACCACCCGTCTGTTTCTTGTGGGTGTAGTTGAAATCGGCCCGCTGGGAGATCGTCTCGCGATAGGCGACCTGGGGCGCGCCCGTCTCGACCGCGCAGCCGTACTCGCGCTTCATCCGCTCGACATAGACGTCGAGATGAAGCTCTCCCATCCCCGAGATCACGGTTTCGTTGCTCTCCGGATCCACGCGCGAGCGGAAGGTTGGATCTTCACGCACGAAGCGACCGAGCGCCTTGCCCATGTTGTCGACGGTCTTGTTGTCGATGGGCTTGATGGCGATCGAGATCACCGGTTCGGGCACGTGCATCGACGTCATCGAAATCTGCACCGATTCGTCGGTAAAAGTATCGCCGGACGCACAGTCGATCCCGAAGAGCGCCACGATGTCACCCGCCGAGGAAGACTCGATGTCTTGCATCGAGTCGGCGTGCATCCGCACCAGCCGGCCAACCTTGTGCTTCTTCTTGGTGCGGCTGTTGATGATCGTCCCACCCTTCTCGAGCGAGCCCTGGTAGACGCGAACGTAGGTGAGTTGTCCGTAACGTCCGTCTTCGAGCTTGAAGGCGAGGGCCACGGTCGGTTTGTTGGGATCGCTCGCGAGCGCCAGCGGGGCCTCCTCGTTCGAAAGATCGACACCCGTGTTCTCACCGTCGAGAGGGCTGGGGAGATAGCGATTGACGGCGTCGAGCAGCTTCTGAACGCCCTTGTTCTTGTACGCCGAACCGAGAAAGACCGGCGTCAGATCCATCGAGAGGGTTCCCTTCCGCACGGCGTCGTGAATCAACGCTTCGGTCACCGTCTCTTCGAGAATCGCCTCCATCAGCTCATCCGAGAACATCGAGACGGCGTCGAGCATGGACTCGCGCGCGATCTCGGCCTCGTCGCGCATCTCTTCCGGAATCTCATTGGTGACGACGTGTTCGCCGTTGTCGCCCTCGAAATAGATCGCCTTCATCGCAACCAGATCGATCACGCCCTTGAAATTGGCTTCGAGGCCGATCGGGAGCTGCATCAACACCGCGTTGTGACTGAGCTTCTCGCGGAGTTGCTCGGTCACCCGCAGCGGGTTCGCGCCCGAGCGGTCGAGCTTGTTGATGAACGCCATGCGCGGAACCTTGTAGCGGCGCATCTGGCGATCCACCGTCATCGACTGGGACTGCACGCCCGCCACGCCGCAGAGCACCAGCACGGCGCCATCGAGCACGCGCAGCGCGCGCTCCACCTCGATCGTGAAGTCGACGTGACCCGGGGTGTCGATGATGTTGATGTGGTGCTTGTCCCAGATGGTGTGCGTCGCCGCGCTCTGGATGGTGATGCCGCGCTCTCGCTCGAGTTCCATCGAGTCCATCGTCGCACCGACGTCGTCCTTGCCCTTCACCTCGTGGATCGCGTGAATCCGCCCGGTGTAGAACAGGATGCGCTCGGTGAGCGTGGTCTTGCCCGAGTCGATGTGCGCACTGATTCCGATGTTTCGGATCGTCGTTAGGTCGTGGATCATTTCAGCCTCGGCAGTAGCTAGGGCGCCAATTTACCGTTTCGCGCCATCAAACTGTGTGGGTATGGGAGTGAGTGATCACCCGCCGCCAATCGTGTCGGAAATTCCAGTCGATCCCCCCACGGGGACTCCGCGGGCGCTCGACCGGAAGCTGCGCCGGTCCTCTGTTCGCTCTGATCGAGGGGACGAGTCCTTCGGTCCGAAGGGGCGAGAATTTGAGCCATTCCGGCCGAAACGTCAAGTCCGCTGCGGTGAACGGGTTTTTCTTGCTGATCCGTCGAGCAGCGGGCCGCGGGGAGGTCCCTTCGCGAATGGCTCGCCCGCCAAGGGGATCCGCAGTTTGAGGCGGTTTCTGGCCGGCAGTTGCGGTTTTGGAGAGCCGGGATCGGAGGCGGGCTGCGCTTTATTTCGCTGCGGGACCCCCCCGCGTCCCGCTCCTCGACTCCGCTGGTGATGGTTCGGGCGAACGAGTCCAACTAGCGCAAACAGGTTGATCTCGTGCTCCACTCGGGCGCATGATGGAGGCGATGCGGGGAGCTGGAGGGAAGATGAGATCGATGGGATTCGCGACAGCAGCAGTGGGTGGTCTCCTGGTGCTCGTGGGGTTTGCGGGTGCTGCCCATGCGAGCGCCACGATCGACCTGATCTGGGCCGACACCGGCACCAACGAGATCCGCGACGTGAATTCGTCCTCGGCCGTTGCGCTGCAGGTGATCCTGACCGCGGGCTCCAGAGGCCTACAGGGCGCCGGCGTCAGCGTCGACTACAGCGAAGCTGTCGGCGTGCTTGGCGTGATTGGCTACACGAACACGCCGGGAGGCCCGCTACCGCTCGAACTCGGGTCGATAACCGACACCGGAACGCGGATTCAAAACATCAACTCCACCGCTTTTCCGCCCTTCATAGGCAGCGGCTTGGCAGCAGGTCAGAGCTGGCAGCTCGGAACGGTCACGTTCCACAAGAATGCGTTCTTCAACGGCGTGCGGGAGATCCGGTCAGACGCCAATGGCCCGACGGACGGCATCTTGGACTTGGAGGGCGCCATCATCGCTATTGAGACAGTCGAATTCAACAGCGCGTTCCTGTACGACGACAGCGTTCCGTGCTCTTGCGACTTCGTGATCGAGATCAACGCACTTCGCGGTGGTTCGCCCACGGTGGCCGTGAACGCGACGAAGGACATCACCGCCAAGGCTCGACTCGCGAAGGGGTCGACCCTGCCCGATACGACGGTCGCTGCCACGCTGCAGATCGACGCCATCGACGGAGCCGAGCTGATCGACTCGCAGTCTTCGGGCCCGATCCAGCTCGAAGTCGGCAAGGGCGGAAACGGCGACAAGCTCTCGATGAACATCAACCAGTGCAACACGGGATCCATCTACTTCAAGGCGACTTTCTCCGTCCCCGTTCCCTCCTGCAGCAACAACCCGTGCAGCGCGACGAGAACGATCAGCAAGAGCTGCCAATAGTCGCGAGTTCTACCCTCGTGCACGCAGGCATCCGATCCCAGCAAAGCGATCGCGGAGCTGCGGGGTCGGCGGAGGTCCCGCAGCGAAATCAGCGCAGCCCGCCCTCGGACCTTCAAAACCAGGAACGCCACCAACCGGGCTGACCGGAGACGCAAACCACCCGCGCCCTTGGCGGGCGAGCCATTCGCGGAGGGACCTCCGCCGACCCCGCAGCTCCACTGCAATGCCGAGCGACGCTGATCAGCGCGTCGTGGAGCGGTCGCCGATTGCGCCCCGTGGTGTGGCGGGCTGGCCGTAGGCGAGGGTGTGGGCGGGGATGTCGCGGGTGACGAGGGAGCGGGCGCCGATCACGCTGTGCTCGCCGATCGTCACGCCGCGCAGGATGGTCACGTCCGATGCCACCCAGACGCAGTCCCCGATCGTCACGGGCTGGGTGATTTCGGGGTGTTCGGCGTCGAGGTCGTGTTGGTCCGAGTCGAAGACCCGGCTGCCGGTGCCGATCCAGGCGCGGCGGCCGCAGCGCAGCTCGGACTTCGCGCTCAGGTGACAACCGTTCAGGAAGCTCTGGGCGCCCAATGTAATCCGCGCGCCCTCGAACGCGACGATGTGGACCGGATCGATCTCGGTCCGCAGCCAGGTGCCTTCGCCGATCGAGACCTCGGCTCCGGGCCCGAGCGAGAAGTGCAGCGCTCCGGCGAGCCGCTCGGTGACGACACCGGCGCCGATCCGTAGCCGCGCGCCTTCGGCGAGGTCGTAGCGCGCCGCGGCGAGGTTGCTGGACGCAGTCGGATGGATTTCGAGGCCGCGATGCCGCGCCATCAAACGCCGCAAGCGAAAGCGGTCGTAGGCCTGGAGGGTTTTGAGCTGTAGGCGGATGCCCCGGCCGGGCACGGACTCAGCGCGGCGCGTTTTGACCTTCCCGGAGCCGGAAGGTGACGAAGCCGTGGGTGGGATCGTAGGGCGACACGCCGACCTGGACTCGATCCCCGGGGATCACACGAATCCGGAAGCGGCGCATGCGGCCCGAGAGTTGCGCGGTCACGAGCTGACCACTCTCGAGGGTTATCTGGTAGCGACCACCGCCGAGAATCTTGTCGACGGTTCCGGTCGCCTGAATCAAATCGTCACGTGCCAAACAGGCCTCCAATGCGGAAAATCGCGAAGGCACGCAGGTTAGCCTCTCCACGCGCGTTGCGCACTGTGGCTGGCCTGTTGGCGCTCGCCTGCGATAGCCTTGGCGGCCGCGGAGAGGTGGCGGAGTCCGGTTGAACGTGCCTGACTCGAAATCAGGTGTACTCGCAAGGGTACCGTGGGTTCGAATCCCACCCTCTCCGCCACGACACCCTCCAGCGGTCGCGGGGCAACCGATTGACCCTCTCGGACGAGACGAGTAGAGTCGAGAGCGCCTTGCCGAGAGCCGCGATCGCAGGGTCCCGTTCGATCACGAACCTCGTGAACTCCGTCAGATCCGGAAGGAAGCAGCGGTAGCGGGATTTCGGTTGCGAGTGGGGGTGCCCTGCGATCCCGGCTCTCCGCAAGCCGTCGGTGTTTTTCGGTCG
>JAHEEJ010000193.1 GCA_024640705.1 Deltaproteobacteria bacterium | reverse complement strand
AATAGCCGGCCGTGAGTGACTCGACCGCGCTGCGGGATCTGCCTACCGATCAGTGGCCCACCCGCGAACTGATCCTGCGCGAAGCGTCACGCCTGTTCGCTTCGCGCGGCTACCTCGGCACCTCGACCCGCGAAATTGCGGCGGCCGTGGGCATCCAACAGCCGTCGCTCTACAACCACTTCGCCTCGAAACAGGCAATTGCCGAAGCGCTACTCGACTACGACCTGGAAACCGGGCTCGCTTTCATGCGCCCGCTCCTCGCGGAAGAAGGCAGCGCCGCCGAGCGGCTCTACCGCTACGTGTTGTTCGAGGTCACGCACTGCACGTCGTCCCCATACGACCTGCGCGCGCTGTACCTCAGCGAGTTGCTCGAACAACCCGAGTTTGCCCGAGGTCGCGCGATGCTAGAAGAGTACGATTCGAGCATCCGGAAGTTGATCGAACTCGGAATCGAGTCGGGGGAGTTCGTCGAAATCGATCCGGGCTTCGCCCACGCGGCGGTCGACTCGATCGTGGTCGACACCATGCGACGTGCAGCGCGCCATCGATCGAACTGGTCCGATCACGCAGATTGTGCGGCCTCGTTTCTACTGCGAGGACTGTTGCGCCGACCGAGCGCGCTGCGCGGCATCAGCGCCCGCGCCCACCGCGACTTCGAGCACTGAAGCTTGCCAGAAGAATTCGGATCCGCTTAACTATCGATCGATAGTCCATCCATTGAACGAGGAGCCGCAATGACCGCCGAAGCATCCACCTCTTCCGACGTTTTCCCGAGCCACGCCCAGGTCGTCATCATCGGCGGCGGCGTGATCGGCACGAACATCGCCTACCACCTCGCGCACCTCGGCGTCCGCGACGTGGTGCTGCTCGAGGCTCACCGTCTGACGGCCGGGACGACGTGGCACGCGGCGGGGCTCGTCACGTCCGCGGGCATGGTGGACGAGACCGCGATGTTCATGGCCCGATACACGCGCAACCTCTATGAGGGCCTCGAAGCAGAAACCGGAATCGCGACCGGCTTCCGCACGATCGGACACATCTCGATGGCCACCACCCCGCAACGTCTGGAGGCGCTGCGGCGGGATTGCGCCTTCCTGCACGGCTTCGGCATCGAACACAACGAAATCTCGCGCGAGGAAGTGAAGGCGATCTGGCCGCTCGCGAACGTGGACGACGTACTCGCGGGCTTCCACAACAAGGACGAGGGCCGAATCGACCCGGTCGATGTGACGATGTCGCTCGCCAAGGGCGCGCGCATGAAGGGCGCTCGCATCATCGAAGGCGTGCGCGTCAACGGCATCACGCAAGCGAACGGCCGCGTCACCGGCGTGTTGACCGATCGCGGTCCGATCGTGGCCGAAACGATCGTCAACGCCGCCGGCATGTGGGGGCGCGAAGTCGGCCGGATGGCCGGAGTCGACGTGGCCCTGCAGGCCGCCGAGCACTACTACATCATCACCGAGCGCGTCGAAGGCGTCGATCGCGATCTGCCCGTCATCGAGGATCCGGACCTCTACGGCTACTACCGGCCCGAAGGAGACGGCCTGCTGGTCGGACTGTTCGAGCCCGTCGCCGCCCCCTGGAAGCTCGACGAGATCCCGCGTGATTTCGCGTTCGGCGAGTTGCCGCCCGACATGGATCGGCTCGCTCCGTTCGTCGAGACCGCGATGACGCGCGTCCCCGCGCTGGCAGATGTCGGCATCCGCCAGTTCTTCTGCGGCCCCGAGTCGTTCACGCCCGACGTCAAACCGATGCTCGGCCCCGCGCCCGAGATCGATGGCTTCTTCATGGCAGCAGGGCTCAACTCGCTCGGCATCCTACTCGGCGGCGGTGTCGGCACGGTGATGGCGCAGTGGATCGTCGACGGTGTTCCTCCCGTCGACGTCGCCGGCTATACGGTCGAGCGCGTGGTCTCGCACCAGGTGAGCCGGAAGTTTCGCGCTGAGCGCGCCGTCGAGCAGCTCGGCGTGCTGTTTGGAGATGCCGCCTGGCCGACCTGGCATCCGAAGACTGCGCGCAACATCCGGCGCAGCGCACTGCACGAGCGCCACGCCGAGGCCGGCGCACATTTTGCCGATTCTGCAGGCTGGGAGTTCCCCGAGTGGTTTGCGCCTGCGGGCGAGCGCCCCGAGATCACACTCACCTATGACCGGCAGCCGTCCTTCGAATGGATCGGCGCCGAGCACGCCTGCGTTCGCGAGGGTGTCGGCATCCTCGACATGTCGCTGATGGCCAAGTTCGACGTTCACGGCCCAGATGCGGCGGCCGTGCTCAATCGGCTCTCGGCCAACGACGTTGCCCGCGAGGTCGGACGGATCGTCTACACGCAATGGCTCGACAAGAAGGGAGGCATCGTCGCAGACCTGACCGTCACGCGCCTCGCAGAGGATCGCTTCCTCGTGGTCGCGGGCGACATCATCGAACGCCGGATCGAGGTGATGATCCGACGCGAGACCCGAGAAGGGGAACAGGTCTACGCCACCAATGTCACCTCCGGCTCGGCGATCCTCGCCGTGCAGGGCCCGAAGTCACGCGAACTGCTGCAGCGGCTCACCGATTCGGACCTGTCGAACGAGGCCTTCCCCTACATGAGCGCGCGCACGATCCACGTGGGCTACGCGCGCGTGCTCGCCGTGCGCGTCACCTATGTGGGCGAACTCGGCTGGGAGTTGCACGTGCCGACCGAGTACGCGGTATCGGTCTACGACACGCTGGTCGACCAGGGACGCGATCTGGGCGTGCGACCGATCGGCCTCGCCGCGCTCGGAAGCCTCCGCCTCGAGAAGGGTTACCGCGACATGGGCGTCGACATCGACAACACCGACAACCCGTTCGACGCAGGACTCGGTTTCGCGGTCGCAATGGACAAGCCGGGCGGCTTCGTCGGTCGAGATGCGCTGCTGGCGATCCGCGATGCGCACCCACAAAAAAATCGCATCGTCCAGGTATTCGTCCCAGATCCTGCTGTCATCCTCTTCGGCAACGAACCGCTCTATCACGGCGACACCTGGATCGGTTACATACGCGCCGCCGCATACGGCCACACGCTCGGCGGCTCGATTGGCCTCGCGGGGATCGAGAATGAAGGCGGTGTGACTGCGGACTGGCTGAAGTCCGGCGGATTTACCGCGCACACGCCAAATGGCCCGGTCGAAGTGCAGCTTTCGCTCAGGCCGCTGCTCGACCCGAAACGAGAACGCATCCTGGCGTAACGCAAAACGCCTCCGATCAGCGTCGCCAGCCAGGATCCGCAAAGATTCGCGCAAGCGCGTGAGCTGGCGGGGCGCCTCGGGACCGGCTTGCAAGGCTCCACGAACCGAGCTTCCCGGCAGGCATCGGCGTCAGGCTCGTCGCAAATTCGGGAAGTAGTCGTTTCGGCATCGAGAGCGATCTTCGATTGCGAGGCCCAGGAGGCCTGATATCTAGCGCCCGGCAATCGCCTTCGGAACCAAAACACAACTGCTTTTCCCTATCATCCAAGCCATGGAGCCGTACCCTGACTTTGCAGCGCGGCTCGGCCTGGCGTTGCTGGTCGTGCTCGCAATCGTCGCGCTTCGCATTTGCAAAGGATTCGCGCGGTTCGAGCCTCTCGTCTATGGACTGGCGGGCCTCGCGGGCTGTGCGGCGTTCATCAACTTCGGCGGAGACTACCACTGGTGGAACCAGGGGATCATCGCCCGCTGGGATCAGTTTCATCTCCAGCTCGGGTCCAAGTACTTTCCCGAACTCGGCTACGACGGCCTCTACGCCGCCTCGCTGCTTGCGCAGGAACAGACGGCACCCGATCTTCCGCTGCCAGAGCGCGTACGCGATCTCAAGACATTCAAGCTCGTTACTCCCGAAAACCAATCGGCCGACCTCTCCACGGTGCGCGAACGCTTCAGCGACGCGCGTTGGCAGAGCTTCGTGACCGACCACAGCGATTACCTCGAAAATACCCCTCCGCGTCTCTGGCGGGTGATTCGCTCGGACCACGGCTACAACTCCACGCCGGCCTGGACCTTCGTCGCGCGGCTCTTCGACGCCAGACTTCCGGCTACGAATGCGACGCTGACCGCTTTTGCCACTCTCGATCTTCTGCTCATGGCTGCGATGTTCGCGCTGCTGTTTCGAACCTACGGGTATCGCGCCGCATGTCTCAGCCTCGCACTCTTTGGTCTCGGTTACGGTTGGCGCGACATCTATCTCGGCTCGCTGCTCCGCCTCGATTGGCTCGCGGCCACGGTGATCGGAATCTGCCTCTTGAAGCGGGAGCGCTTCGCGACTGCCGGCGCGTGCTTCGGCTATGCGACGATGGTGCGCGTCTTCCCGATTCTCTTCCTGATGGGTCCCGCCCTACTCGCCCTCAAGGCCCTGCTTCGCGGCGAGCGACCGCGCTGGCCACTGCAGTTGGCGGCGGGATTTGCGGCCACGCTGTGCGTGGCCTTTGCGGCGGGGAGTACGACTGGGCAGGGAGTCGAAGCCTGGAGGGTTTTCGGCGCGCACATCGGCGCTTATCGCGACACCTGGAGTGCCGACCTGATCGGTATCGACACGCTGTTCCTCGGTGGCTCGGCCAACCTGCTTGCAAGCTCGGAGCAGCGCGCCGAGCGGCGAACCCTGCAAGGCGTGAGGGAGTCGCTCGCGAAGTGGCGGCCCGTTCGGGTTGCCGTCGTCGGTGTGTTTCTCGCACTGGCCGGATTGGCGATCTGGAGAGCGCCGCTGGCCGAGACTGCAGTTCTGGGACTGGTTCCATTTTTCGCATTGACGCCAGCGGCGGCCTACTACTGGATCGTGGTACTGGTCGTTCCCTTGCGGAAAGGCCAGGCGGCGACTCTTGCCCTGTTGCTGCTGTCGGCCGCAATGCACGGGATCGAATTCATCGACCCCTCTCCCATTCAGGCTCCATGGCGCTACGCGTTACTGGCGTGGGGCTACGCGCTGATTCTGATTGTATGGCTGATCCCCGATCTCGTGCAGGTGATTCGACAGCCCCGCGCGCGGACGAATTGAATCGAGACGTCGAGTTGGAAGTTCGATCACACCCAACTTTGGTTCCATGCCAGTTGCCGTCGAACGAGGGCCAAAGGTATCGTTTCGAATCAGGCAAATACCCAGAGCTTCGAAGCGTTTCGTCGCGTGCGAAATCTACCGCGGAGGGGGCATGCTGAGCGAATGGCGGTTTGATCGCATGCGTCGCCTGCTTGGGCCGACATTCGTTTTGTGCGCGTCGTGGCTGTTGCTCGCGATCCTTCCCGCTGTAGCGCACGCCGCCGATTCGCCGCGAAGACCCAACTTCATCTTCTTTCTTACCGACGATCAGCGTGCCGACGCGTTGAGCATCGCCGGTAACACGGTTCTAAAAACGCCAAACATCGACCAGCTCGCCCGAGAAGGGGTGCGTTTTACCAACGCGTTCGTGACGACCTCGCTGTGTGGACCGAGCCGGGCATCCTTCCTGACCGGGCAGTGGGCGCATACGCACGGCGTTCGAACCAATGACCGGCGCTCTCGCTTGAAGCCGACCCAGACCATCTTTGCAGACCTGCTTCGCGAGAGCGGGTACGAAGTCGCATTCATCGGAAAATGGCACATGGAGGGGGCGGGCCGAGACCGCACGTGGGACTACTATTTTGGTTTCACCGGGCAGGGTCGGTACAAGCACCCGGTAATCGCCGAGAACGGCGGCCCGGACCGACGCTATTGGCGGCGCTACACGGACGACATGCTGACTGACAAGGCGATCGAGTTCATTCGCCGCCCGCACGCCAAGCCATTTTGCCTGTTCGTTTTCTTCAAGGCACCCCATCGCTCATGGATCCGCGCGCCCCGCCACGAGAAGTTGTTCGAGGATCTCACGGTGCCCGAACCGGACACCCTGCACACCGACTACGCGGGCAAACCCGACGCCTTCAAGAATGCCGACATGAAGATCGGTGACTTCGACGACGTCGTGAGCTTCCAGAAATTCGCCAAGGATTATTACGCGGTGCTCACCGCCGTCGACGAGAATGTCGGGCGAGTGATGAAGACAGTCTCGGAAGAAAAGCTCGTCGACGATACTGCGATCATCTACTCGTCTGACAACGGGTTCTTCCTGGGTGAATGGAACTTTTTCGATAAACGCCTGATGCATGAACCATCGATTCGAATTCCCATGATCGTGCGCTACCCGCGACTGATCAAGCCAGGCACGACACGCAAGGACATGGTGCTCAACGTCGACATCGCCCCCACGCTCCTCGATCTGGCGGGGGTGCCCGTACCGGATTGGATGCAGGGCAAGAGCATGCGGCCGCTGCTCGAAGCTAGAGAAGCCGAGTGGCGCGACGCCTGGCTCTACGAATCGTACGAGTACCCTGCGGTCCACATGGTTCGCAAGAACCGGGGCGTTCGCACGGATCGCTGGAAGTACATTCACTACTTCGAGGACCCGCAGGAGTACGAACTCTACGATCTCGTCGCCGACCCTGGTGAGAACAACAACCTCTACGGCAATCCTGAATTTGCGCCAACTGTCGAGAAGCTGCGGCAGCGCATGACGGAGCTTCGCCGCGAGACGAGCGACCCCGACTTGAAAACGCAGCATCCCTGATGAACGGGACGTCGCTAAACCCTCGAATTGGAACACCGGGCCCTACCTGTGGCAGCATCACGGCGAATCAAAGTCCAGCTCAACCGAATGCGTTTATCGGACACCAAAGCGAGGGGCCATGAAGATCCAATATGGACTGCTGGCGATATTCCTGTTGACTCCGGGAGCCTGCATGTCGCCCCCACAAGAGGCATCGACATCCGCCCAGCACGTACTCGCGCTCGGCATCGACAAGCAACACATGAATCCGGCCGTTCGACCACAAGACGATCTCTATCGCTTCATCAACGGCTCATGGTTGGAAACAGCAGCGATTCCCGCGGACAAGTCC
>JAHEEJ010000192.1 GCA_024640705.1 Deltaproteobacteria bacterium | reverse complement strand
GCCGAATCCGACATTTCCGCAGAAATCACCTACCCGCTCGGCGCCGCCACGCGGCTGACGGGCCTCAGCGCCGAGGTGCTGCGCGCCTGGGAGCGCCGCTACGGCGCCGTGCAACCGCCGCGCACACCCGGCGGCACGCGGCGCTATCGCGCCCAAGACCTCGAGCGGTTGCGGCTGCTCAAGGCAGCGGTGGATGCGGGCCACCGGATCAGCGAAGTCGCGCGGCTCGAAGACGCCGAACTCGTCCAGCGCGCCAACCTGAATCGCGAGTCGAGCAACCAACATCTCGAACAAGCCCTCGCGGCGCTCGAGGAATTGAACGGCACCGAATCCCAACGGCTGCTCGCCAGCCAGCTGTCGGCGCTCGGCGCCGTGCGCTTCGCGAGAGATTTTGCGTTGCCGCTCGTGCGCGAGATCGGCGAGCGCTGGGCGACCGGACGCATGTCGATCGCCTCCGAGCACCTCGCGAGCGGATTGCTGCGCTCGATGCTCGGCTCCGCGCTCCAACCCAATGCGCTGTCGTTGATGGGCCCGCGGATCATCTTCGCAACACCGAGCGGTGAGCGACACGAGCTCGGGCTGCAGATGGCCGCGCTCACCGCGATGGGCGCCGGAGCGGCGCCGATCTACCTCGCCGCAGAACTCCCGGTCGAAGAGCTGCTCCAAGCCGTCGCGCGCACCAAAGCGAGCGCGCTCGCGTTGAGCCTGGTCACCATCGATGCCGACGCTGCCAAGCGGACGATTGTGGCATTGCGAACGGGCATTGCGTCAGACGTGCAACTCTGGATTGGCGGTGCCGCGGCGAGCCAGCTTCCGCCGATCGACGGCGTCGAGTGCATCCAATCCCTCGAGGCATTCGAGTCGCGCGTCGTCCGACTCGGTTTCGAAAAGAATTGAGCGCCATGGACCGACCCGACCACGCGCTCGAGGCATGCGAGATTCGGGTGCTGTACGACGGCGCCTGCCCGCTGTGCCGGCGCGAGATCCGGACGCTCGAAAGACTCGATCGCGGGCGCGGCCGCGTCGACTTCGAGGACATTTCGCAACCCGCATTCGACCCGGCCGCGTACGGCCTCGATGCCGAGCAGGTCATGGCGCGCATTCACGGCGTGCTCCCCGACGGCCGCGTCGTCGAAGGGCTCGAAGTCTTCCGCAGGGTCTACGCGGCCGTCGGACTCGGCTGGCTGATGGCGCCCACCCGCTGGCCGTTGCTGCGCGACGTCTCGGAGGCCGGCTACCGGATCTTCGCGCGAAACCGCCTGCGCTGGACGGGACGCGCAGCCGACTGCGAAAGCGGCCGCTGCCAACTTCCCAAGCACCCCTCCGACGCGCACCGCCACCAGGCGCAGCCTTGAGCTTGCGGTTTTTCGGTCCCGTCCTGGCTGGATTGCTCGCGGCGTGCCAATCCACCCACCCGCCGCTGGACGTCGTGGCCGACGTCGACCTCGCGCGCTACACCGGGCAGTGGTACGAGATCGCGAGCTTCCCCCAGTACTTCCAGCGCGGCTGCGTGGCCTCGACGGCCACCTACGCGCTGCGCGACGACGGCCGGATCGACGTGCTCAACCAGTGTCGCGATGAATCCTTCGACGGAGAACTCCGGCAAGCCGAGGGCGTCGCCTGGGTCGTCGACCCGAGCGAGAGCAAAGCCAAATTGAAGGTCCAGTTCTTCTGGCCGTTTTCCGGCGACTACTGGATCATCGCGCTCGACGCCGACTACACCTACGCGGTGATCGGGCACCCCTCGCGCGAGTACCTCTGGATCCTCTCGCGCACCCCGACGATGCAGCCGGATCGGTATGCGCGCGTGCTCGAGCAGATCGCCTCGCACGGCTACACGCTCGATCGACTCAACCGCACCCCGCAGCCGCCCGCTCGCCCTTCAGGCGAGTAGACCGCGCGCGTCGAGTTCGACGCGGTGTGCGGCGGCAACCTGTTTGGCGCGCTGCACCGGGACGCCCGCCTGCTCGGCAAAGCGCGGCCAGCTGCGGACGACTTCGCACACCTCGTCGAGAATCGCCTGGGCGCGGCCGCGCTTCATCGCAGCCGTTTTCGCGCAGGCGACGAAGTCGGCCACTTCGAAGTGGTCGCGCTTGCCGTTGAGGGACATCTGGTGCTGGCCCGTCCAGTGGCCGCTGGGGTTGAAGCTGTACATCACGTCGTAGGCGGGGGCGAGCGACCAGCTGCCTGCGCGGTCCATCAGGTAGGCGATGTTCTTGACGTGGTCGTCCTGGTTGCGGGCGACGATGTTGAAGACCATCCGACGGAACTGCTGCTCTTTGCTCCGCATCGGCAGGCCCAACCGCTGCATCACC
Organism: Deltaproteobacteria bacterium; assembly: GCA_024640705.1. GTDB lineage: Bacteria > Myxococcota_A > UBA9160 > UBA9160 > SMWR01 > JACZVU01. The sequence goes on along the minus strand of JAHEEJ010000192.1, from coordinate 4,603 downwards.
TGCAGCGCCTGTTCGTAGGAGTGCGCGCCCACGTGGTTGAAATCGAAATGGGCCATCGCGCCCAGGGTCTGCATGTGGATCTTCTCGCCCGCGGGGCCGCGATCGAAGCGCTTCGTCATGAAATGGTGGCGGCCGCCTTCTTGCAGAATGCGGCACTCGGACATCTCGATCCCCGCCGCGACCGCCATCTGGTGGTACGCGTACTCGATCAGGCCGAAGCCCTGGGCGTCGTCGAGTTCCTTGTCCTTGTTGCCCGCGACCCCGTCGAATTTGAGGATCCAGGCGGAGAAGCCGTCGCCGGCTTCGACCTGCCCCGAGCGAACCTCGTCGGTGACGGGGTTCCAGGCGATCACCGCCTTTGCGCGCGCACCGCCCGCAGAGGTTCCGACGCGCAGGATGTCTGCGAGCGCCTGCGTCTTGCTGGCGTCGTCGAAGGAAACCGCGAGACCCTCGCGCCGCGACAGGATCTCGCTCGCGAGCGCGACGAGCGCATCGACGTCGATCGGCCGCGAACCCCGATGGCTGGGGCCCTGGACGGGCTCGAATTCGAGCGCGCCCATGCCGCGATGCCCCGTGTAACACAGGCGCTCGACCGCGTTGAGGCTGCCCGCGGTCCGGCCTTCGGCCGCGAGCCACGCGTTGATCAGCGCATTGCCAAAGCGATCGGGCAGAGAATCGGCGAGCAATCCGGGCAGGCCGTAGAAGGTTTCGCGCGGCAACTCGGGGAACGAATAGATCTCTGACGCCAGCGGCATCGTCAGCGGCGCCACCTGGATGCCGCTGCCGCGAAACGCGGGATCGTATTCGAAGAACGCGAGCGCTCGATCCGCATCCCACGAGACCGCACCGATCGTCCGGCCCCAAAGCCTCACCTCGGCGGTCGTCACTCTTCGTCACCCCACTTCCAGGGCGCGCCCTGCTCGGCCACCGCACGCGCGCGTGAAGCGCGCACCCGTTGCTGCTTTTGCGTCTTGAGTTGTTGGATCGGGCTGACCGGAGGCTCGGGGACCAGCCGGTCGAGGTTCTTGACCAGGTTCAGCGCTCGCAATACCCGAATCAAGTTGGAGAGCGTCGTCGAGTGGCCCAACTCGAGCCGGGCGACGGTTGGACGGGACACGCCCGCGAGCTCGGCGAGCGCCTCCTGGGTCAGGTTCCGGTTGAGCCGGCAGCGCGCGATGCGGGCGCCCAGCGCCTCGAGAATGGCCGTGTCGGAACTCGCTTCGTCGAATATCATAATATATCAATATTGAGTTATTAATAGATATTTCAGCTATAAAAAATCATCTTTGATATCTATATCGGATCATCGACGATCTGTCTATAGATCAATTTTGATACGTAGATCATCGAACGGATGGGGGTTCAAAATGCCGCGACGCGGCCGGGAAGCCTGCGGAGACCCCCGGCTAGGACGGGACTGCGGATTCGATCCAGCGGCGGTAGGCGGCCGGGGGGAAGAAGACCAGCCACATGATCGCGATCGGGACGATCTCGAGCAGACCGTTGGCGATGCCGAGCGCATTCGACCACTCGCCCGCGCTCAGGTAGACGTGGTCCTGGATCACGAGCACGAGTTCGAGCCCCGTCCAGAGTGCGCCCGCAATTCCCCAGAGCAGGAAGTTCTGGCAGGTGAGCGGCGCGCACAGGCCCAATTTGCGGCGGCGACGCGCGTTGATGTACTGCGCAAATCCCTCGATGCCCATCCAGAGCGAGGGCGCCAAGCCTCCGACGGTTTGCGGCCAGTAGCCCGGATTGGCGACGGGATCGACCTGCTCCCAGTCGCCGACCCACGCCGAACCGAGGACGCCCGCCAGCATGCAGGCGACGATGACGACCACCAACAAACCCGCCCAGTGCTCGTGCGGGCGAAAGACGACGCGCGTGAACAGCGCAAACGCGACGTTCCCAAGATTGAAAGCGAGCAGTGACGAGTAGGCGAAGAACGGCGGGACCGAACCTTCCACCCCCGAAAGCAGATAGGGGATGTCATACAGCGCGTAGCAGAGCGCCCAGAACAAGAACGTGAACGCAATCAGGCGCTCGGGTGCCTGGCCGGTCCGACGGCTGAGGGCGTAGAGGCGTACGCCCACGACGAGGCAAACGACGCCCGAAATGACTTCCATGATGAATGCGTTTTCTTCCACGATCTGCCTGAAACCGCCGCCCACTCCACCGTATCGCGGGAAAAATGACGTCGGTCCTAGGTGTAAATCGGGATCCTCCTACACCAACTTGAGGATCACAGCTGTAATTTCACACTCGTGTGCAACAGACCGGCAAGTGTGTAGGCAGGGATCGAATCGGGCGGCTCGCAGAGCGCAGCTCGCTCGGCAATTCGAAGCTTCACGCGAACTCGGGAGCGTTGCGGGCTAGGCGGGTGCAGCGCCCTCGATCCAGCGTCGGTAGGCGGCGGGCGGGAAGAAGACCAACCACAGCAGCCCCATCGGCAGCAGTTCGAGCAGCCCGTTGGCGATGCCGAGCGGAAGCGACCAGGCGCCCAGATTGACGTAGACGAAGACCTGGACGACGACCAGGATCTCCAGCACCGACCACATGGAGCCGACCAGGCCGAAGAGCAGCATCTGGTTGTGGGGCCACGGATCGACGAGTCCGAGCGCAACGCGCTTTCGCGCAGCGAAAAAATGAGTGAGTCCATCGCAGCCGATCCAGAACGCGGGCGCAACGTTCGCGAGCGTTTGAGGCCAATAGCCGGGGTTTCTCAGCGGATCGACCTGCTCCCAGTCGCCCACCCAGGCCGAACCCGTCGCGCCGAGCAGCGCGCAGCACGCGAGCGCCACCACCAGCCAACCCGCCCAGTTCTCGCGCTTGCGAAAGACATCCTTGGCGTACACCGCAAGCGTGAGATTGCCCAGATTGAACGCGAGCGCGGAGGTGTAGGAGAAGAAGGGTGGAATCAATTCACCCGGTTTGGTGAACGCATAGGGGATGTCGTAGAGCGCGTAGCCGGTCGCCCAGATCAGCAACGCGAGCCCAAAAATCTGCTCGGACCACTCGCCGGATCGCACGGACCGCCAGCACAGGCGCAGCCCCAGCACGAGGTAGATCACCCCGGAGATGGCTTCCATGATGTAGGCGTTTTGTTCCATCGATCCGGACGAGCCGACCTCTCAGATCCGCATGAAGCGGAAAGTTTGTGGGCAAATCCCGTCATCGAATCGGGATTTCCAGCAATCGACTTGAGGCTGCTGGGTCGACTCGAAACCCGGAATCCCAGGCGTTTCTGACCTACGCTCGGACTCGTCCGGGCTCATCGCTGCGCGCGAGGCGCTCGGGCGGAGTTCTCCTCAGCGGCCGCGCGGACGGGCGGCCGGATTGCCTGCGGGCGGGACGATGGACCACACCTCCCCGATCGGGTACGCGTTCGACGAATACCTCGCCGGCCTCGGTGGAAACTGGTTCGACGAGGATGCACTGCTGCGGGCGTGGCTCGAGCGGTCGCGTCTCGGCGAGGCGACGCTCCAGTGGCTGCGCGGTTTCGGGGCGGCGGCGTCCGGGCGCTTTCGCGTGCGCGCCGACGAAGTGGAGCGGCGCGAGAACCTGCCCTTCATCGCCGAACGCAGCCCCTACAACCGCGAGACCGCCGAGGTGGTGCTGCCCGCTGCCACCTGGCAAAGCCTGACGGAGATCCACGGCTCCGGCCTCTGGCGGCCAAACCTCGACGAGCGCGCCCGTTACGCAGCGGTGTACCTGCTGAATCAAAACGGCGAGGCCGGGGTCACCTGCAGCGTCGCCTGCACGGACGGGCTCGTGCGGGCACTGCGCGTCCACGGCAACGATGCGCGCAGCCGCGAAGTGCTCGCGCGATTGGAACAGGCCGACACCGAACACTGGCTCCACGGCGCGCAGTTCGTCACCGAGATCCAGGGCGGCAGCGACGCCGCCACCAACGCCGTGCGCGCCGAGACCCGCGACGAGGGACTCTGGACGCTGAGCGGGCAGAAATGGTTCTGCTCGAACTGCACCGCCGATTATTGGCTGGTGACAGGCCGCGTCGCCGGCGGACCGGCGGGGCACCGCGGCATCGGCCTGTTCTGCGTCCCCCGCCTCTGGGACGGCCAGCCCAATGGCCACCGCATCCTGCGGCTGAAGGACAAACTCGGCACCCGCGCGCTGCCGACCGCCGAGATCGAACTCGAGCGGGCCGTCGGCTGGCCGGTGGGCGCGCTCGACAGCGGCCTCAAGAACGTCGTGGCGACGGTGCTCGTCACCAGCCGCGTCCACAACATCGTCGCCGCGGCGGCCTTCGCGCGGCGCGCAGCGCGCGAGGCGCACGCCTACGCGAACTTCCGCCACGCGTTCGGCCGCAAGATCTGCGAGCACCCGCTGCTCGCCGCATCGCTGCGCGACATCTCGGATGCTGCAGACCGGACCGTCGCGGGCGCCCTCGCCAGCGTCGACGCCTGGGCCGCCAGCCTCGAGCGGCCCGACGACGACGACCGCGCGCTCTGGGCGCGGGTGCTCGTGAGCATCGCGAAGGCCGTCGTCACGCGCCGCGCGCCGGGCCACGTCTACGAGGCCATGATGGTCTTCGGCGGCAACGGGATCGAAGAGCGCTTCTGCGCGCTGCCGCGGCTGTGGCGCG
>JAHEEJ010000191.1 GCA_024640705.1 Deltaproteobacteria bacterium | reverse complement strand
TCGGCTTCCAGATGCGAGAAGCCGACATGGCGCAGGCGTTCGATCGAGATGACACTCGCAACGGCCTCTCGCACCAGCGCAAACATCTTTCGCGGGCCGGTGTGGAAGAGCAGGGGTTCATCATCGACGATGAGGTACTGGTTGAACGAGAACCCTCCCGCGCCTGGGATCTCGACCGGCGTATTGATGCGATAGATCTCGTCGCCAATTTCGTGCACGTTCGTGCCCGACTGTGCATTCGTCACCGTCATTTCATTCCCTCGAGATCCATCGCGCAGAAGTCACGCCGAAGTTTCGATCCGCCCATCCAAACGATAGCCTGCAACTGTCCGCTCACTCGCAAACAGACCTGAACCGGGCTGCGCGGCAACCAAGCCAACGGCCTCGAAAGGCGCTGGCCTTCCGTTCCCCAGCAGAAGTGCTCAACGAAAGTGTTGCTCCGACCGGCTGAACCGAAACCGGTTATCGGACGCGTGAATCTCGCGAGCTTGATCACCCAGGTCCGAACGAACCTCCGGGTGAAGCTGCGGGCTAGCGCATGTCCTGGACGGCCTTGTGGAGATCCGCGAACAGGGGCTCGACGTCTGCGACCTCCAGACACGAGAAGGCGACGCGGATGTCCGTCGGGCCCGTGGCGATCACGCCGATCCCGTAGGTGTCCAGCAGGTGGAGCCGCACCTTTTCCGCTTCGGCTCCCTTGACGGCCAGGCACATGAAGTAGCCGCTGTTGAAGGGATACACGTCCCAGCTCTCCGCGAAGCGCGAATCGTTGGCGACCTCGTAAACCTTCTCGGCGCGGGCCTTCAGCGTTGCGAGTTTCTGGCCGCGCTCGGCAGCGATCGTCGGAGACGCCAGAACCTTGCGCACGATCGACTGCGAGAGCTGCGGGATGTTCGAGATCCCTCCGCGGATCGCACCGCGCAACTTGGCGTCGAGTACTTCGCACACTTCGTCGGCGGTTTCCGCTCGCCCCGGCCCAATCGTGATGAACCCGCAGCGCAGACCCCAGACGAAGAGTTCCTTCGTGGCTCCGTCGAGTTTGATCGCGAGCAGGTTCGGGTGCTGGTTGGCGGCCAGCGCGAACAGCGATTCGGTCATGCTCTGCGCGCCGAGGTGATAGAAGAGTCCGAAGTAGGCGTCGTCGAAGACCGCCACGATCCGGGTTCCCGCTTTCGCCTGCGCGATCAGGGCCGCGATCAGGGCTTTGCTCTCGGCGAGTGTCGGCATGTAGCCGGTCGGGTTGTTGGGGAAGTTCAGCACCACAATCAATTTGTCGCGGCCGGCCGCGTTCTCGGCCAGCGCCTGTGCGAAACCGTCCACATTGAAACCGCCCTCAGCGAAGAACGGAAACGTGGCGATCTTGGCGCCGCGTTGAACCTCGTAGGTCAGGCGGTAGTTGCCCCAGAGCTTGTCCGGAATCACGATGCAATCCCCGGGATCGACGAAGAGATCACCGACGAGGCTGATGCCGTGGGTGATCGCACTGGTCACGACCGGCAGGCCGATGCGCTTGTCGCGAAGCGAAGGGTTTTCGGCCAACTGCTTGTCGCGCCAGCCTTCACGCAGGGCGGGCTGCCCGGCCGGCGGCGCGTAGGGGAACGCTTCGGCGGGCGTGATGTCGGCCAGGTGCTTCGCGGCGGATGCGAGATGCATCGGTCCGTCGCCCTCGGTCGCAATCCCGATCGTCGCGTTGAAGCGCTTCGCCTTCTGCTTCGCTTCTGCGGATTGAGAGAGGATGCCCTTGGGGAAGTAGAGCCGACGCCCCATGGCTGAGAGCATCTCCAGGATTTCCGGCGCGGCTTTCTCGAGCTTCTCGTTGAGGGCGATGGCGAGCGGGTTCAGCACGACGTCGGCATTTGCGTCACTGCGATTTCGATGGGTCATTGGGGGTACCTGTTTCCGTCAACGGGTAGACGAGAGGGAATCTACAACCGACGGTGCAGAACGTCCATCAAATCGCCAAAACCAAGCGATCGCCAGAAATGCTGGCCTTCGGTGTTGAGGCTCGCGACCCGGACCTCGCAGCGTTCGACGCCCCGCTCCGCCACCCAGGCGAGTGCGCGCTCGACCAGCTGGCGGCCCACGCCACGGCGCCGCTCGTTCGCAAGCACCATCAGATCCGTGATCTCGGCCCGGCGCACTTCCCGCTGGATCGGGGGGGCGCGGTCGATCCGGACGCTACAAAAGCCCAGCAGGGCGCCATCGCGCTCGCAGACGAAGATCGCCGCCTCGGGGTTGCGCAGGGTCGCGGCGAGCAGGCGGTGGATCTCCGCTTCCGGGTCGGGGCGCAGGCTGAAGAGCGGGTCGCCAGACGCGTGATGCTCGCTGAGCGCAATCCAGAGCGCTGCGACCCGATCGAGGTCGCGCGAGTCCGCGCCGCGAATGCGCCCGCCGTCAGTCTCCGTGGCCGTGGACTCCGGCAGCTCGCGTCATGCTGAATGTCCCGCGCTGCGTTCCGTCGCGCTCGAAATCGCCGCGCAACTGGCGCCCCTCATCCGCGATCGCGCGCGTGGTGTAGATCGTCGCGCCCGCCAGGTCCTCGGCCCGCTCCGACCGCAGCGCGTCTTCGCGCCGGAAGATCGGGCCCTCCGCGGCCGGGTCGACGCGCCAGGATTCGAGGTAGCGGATCGTCGAAGCGGAGGAGATCGCCTGCTCGGGCGCCGATACCCAACTCTGCCCGGAACGCCGCAGGGTCACCGATGCCACACCGCGCTCGTTGACCGCGAGGCCGTCTTGGATGTCGGCGCGCTGCTCGGCGTCGGGCTCCCAATAACGAGAGGTCCGGGCCGCGCGATTGGACCCCTCGTTTTCGAACCTTCCGGTTTCGTCGTCGAAAACGACGATCGGGTATTCGGTCCAGCGCAGCCGGTCGCCCTGCCGCTCGAACACCCAGGCGCGATCGTCCCAGCGCTCCCGCTCCGCATCCGCCGAAGCGGCGTCCTTGTAGTGCACCAGCACGTGCCACGCGCCCGACAGCTCGGGGTTCTCGGCAGCGGCAGCGATCGGGCCGAGCGCCGCGAGGCCCGCAAGCAGCGCAACGCCGCAAGCGAATCCGAAGGATTCGCCGATCCTCCGCCCTGGAATCAAATCGTCCGCACGACTTCCGGATAGGTCTTCCATACCGGTACCCCACAGAAGTGCGAGCCTTCGGTGCAGCGTGGGCTCACGACTCCCGTGCGCACGAAACACGGCGGCCCGATGTGACGGGCGAGGCTCGGATGCACGGCAGCGACCTGTTCGATCTCGTCCATCGACGCCTGCCAGATTTCGCGCTGCGCGTTCAAGCAGGTTCGCATCGTCCACTTGTGCAGCAGATCGATCAACGCACCCGACTCTTCGAAGCGAACCGAAACCGCGTTGGGAATCACGTAGAGCGCGAGCTCGGGCTCGACACCCTCGGCGAGCAGCTGCGCGCGCGCATGCCAGGCTTCAGCGGCGGCTTCCATGAAGAGCTGATGGGATTCGGGGTCGTCGCGGATCAGTTCCGGCTCGATCACATCGACACTTCCGGGAACCGTCCTCGAAAGCAGAGGGCGCGAACCGGGCACGGTTCGGTGGCGCTGATCCTGGGAATCCGCGGTGTGCGACAACTTCTTTCGAAACGTGTAGTGGGCGTGCGCGAGGGTTCGCATGATGGGCGCGTGGGTCGAAATGTTCAGCGTGTCGACCCGGTACGGGTTCTTTGCGGGGTCGAGCACCAGTTCCAACGCCGCATCGTCTTCGAGATCGAACCGGCCCAGCACGTGGCGAACCGCGTCTGCGATGACCTCCGGCGCCCGCACGCTGTAATCGATCAACCGCGAACTGCGACCGTCCAGCGACTTATCGAAAGACTCGGCGCCCGCCGCGTCGCCCACGCCGGGCGGAGCGATCTGGCTCTCGACCACCTCTTCGAACTCCCGGGGCGGCTCGCCGATTCGCTCGAAGAAGTCCGCGTCGATGCGCTCGACGGCCGCAATCATGCGGCCCACCACATCGGCGGCTTCCTGCGGCACGTCGCCGACGCGAATCATCCTTCGAAGCCGGTGCAGCACGATACCCGAGACCGTGTAGACCATCGCGGTATGGCACGCGATCGGAATTGCGTAGCGCGCGGTTTCGATCGCCCGCTTGGCGGCTTCCTTCGACATGTCTTTTCCACAAGCCGTCGATTTTCGGGCGGACAACTGCCATAGATCCGAGAGCGCGCGCTCGGTGATCGGCGTCAAGCGCTCGGTCAGTTCGCGGTAGGCGCGCCAGGAGCGCTCGATCGATGCGCAGAAGATCTCGCGTGCGCGCCCCTGCAGGCCCGGTGGAATGTGGGCGGTGATCTCGTTCAGCTTGACGTAGCGCTGGCTCTGCTGCTCGGTGTTGTAGAAGGGAAAGCCGTGCAAGAACGCCCAGACGAGTTGTCGCGAGATGCCGGAGAGCCCGAATTCGAAGGTGGCGTGTTGATACACGGTGTGGTGACCGCCTTCGAAACACAGCGGACCGATGTTTTCACGCTGCTGCTCGGTCACCTCGTCGGAGTCGATGACGCGCGACGAATAACAGGTGCGCGCCGCCGAAATCGCGTCGTTGTAAGGATCGTTGAACCAACTGCGAAGATGGACCTCAGGTCCGCTGTCGATGATCGTCACTGTCCCCCCTGACGTTCTACTCTGGCAGAGAGGCACCGTCGCAGCAACGCTCCCGGCGATGGGCAATCTTTTTCCCAAAATGGACTCGGCCTTTGGACGGCAGCGCTCAGGTGGCGCGCTCTGGCCTCGGGCGAGATGGGCGATTTGAGCGCGATCTCGACGGCTTGAAGCGCTTTTTGCACAACCGGATCGGTTGGCATGGCACTTGCGCTACCCGGGTCGAACCAGTGCGCGCGCGGCCTGGCCCATCGACAAATAGCGCAAGACCAAACGAGCCGTTCAATGACCACCCTCTGGATCGTCCATCGCGACCCGCTGCTGCGTTCAGCACTCGTCCGGGCCGCCGGAGCTCCAGAAGACGCCATTTGCGGCGCTCCCGGAGATCCGATCTTCGGCGCGGCCCCGCTGGCCGACGTGGTGCTGCTCGGCCTCGGCGGGGATCTCGAAGCCGAGCTGGAATTCGCCCATCGGACCGCGATCCGCGCGCCCGACGCGCGCTGGATCCTGGTGCCCGAGCGCGAGCTGATCGACGCCGCCCGCGAGCGATTCGACAGGATCGACGCCTCGATCCTGAGCTATCCGCCCGACGCGCGCGCGCTGCGCGCACAAATCGGACTGGGCCGCCCCGGCGCAATCCGCGCGAGCGGCGGCGCTCCCATCCCGCTTTCGCAGCGCTCGACCCGCGACTCCATCGCGCAGCGCTTCGCGCGCTGGTTTGCGGATCTCGCGCTGCCCGAGTTGCTGCGCGCGCTGAATCCGCATCTGAGAGACATCCCGCTGCTGATCCTCGGGGAAGAGGGAACCGGGAAGGGGCTGTTGGCCCACTACGTCCACCTCTTTGGTGGCGACCCGGACAGTGACTTCGCCCACGTCCCCTGCGAAGCGGGGATGTCGGTCGCCTCGCTGCGGGCGGCATTCTCCGAAGCCGTCGATCGCGAGACGAACCGCTGTACGGTCTGGCTGGAAGGCGTCGATCGGCTTCCGGCGGCGACCCAGCGCCAGCTCGCACGCTGGATCGAATTCGGCCCGCTCCCGCGGGTCGCGCACACCCGCGTCGTGCGCTGGCTCGGCACCAGCGGCGACGAGCCCAGCCTCGGCTCTGCGAGCACGCTGGATCCGGTGCTGCGCGACGCACTCGGCGGGATCGCGCTGCGAATTCCGACCCTGCGCGAGCGCCCCGAGCGAATCGCCGCATTCGTGAGGGATACGACCCTCGCCTGGTGCAGCGCGCGGCAGCAGCGGCCCCGGCATTTTGCGGAGGATGCGCTGAGCGTCCTGACCGAGTACCCCTGGCCGCACAATCTGCGCGAACTCGAAGCCGTCGTGATCCAAACGCTCGCAGCCTGCGGAGCGGATCTGATCCGAGCCGATGACCTTCAATACGACGGCATCGCGTTCGCACCGCTCGATGCGAGCCAGGTCGGGACGCTGATCGATGCCGACCCCGGCGACCTCGGCACCCCCAGTGCGGACGCGCGGCACGTCCCGCCCGCAGCGCCGCGCGCTCCAGGGGCGGGCGCCGTGCCAGAAAGCCAACCCGCAGCTGCGGGCGATGCGAACCGGGCCATCCAGCCGCTCGTCGCGGCGATCGCGCACGAAATGCGCAATCCGCTTTCCACGATCCGGACCTTCGCAGAGCTGTTGCCCAGCCGGTACGACGATCCGGAATTCCGTTCGCGCTTCAGCGAACTGGTCGGGCAGGACACGCACCGCATCGAAGCGGTCATCCAGCGGCTGACGGAACTCGCATCGCTCGAAGCCCCCGAGATCGAGGCGGTCGATCTCTCGACACTGCTGGAAGAACTCCTCTCCAAGCGAACCGAGCGGATGCGGGATCGCAATCTGCTCGTCCTCAAGGAGTTGGACGAACAACACACCACCGCGATTGGCGATGCCGGACAGCTGCGGCTCGCGTTGGAGTCGCTGATCGACAAGAGCCTGGATCTGGCCCCGGAGGGCGGCGACGTCTTCATCGCCTCGCGCCACCACCCGGCCGGTCTGCGCGGTGGGCCGGCGGTGCGCGTGCTCGTTCGCTTCGGCAACCACGACAGCTCGCAGACGGGGACGCGCATCCCCGGCACCTCGCCCGCGGAAAACGCGTTGGACTACGCGATCGCCGCGGCGATCATCCGCGCCCAGGGCGGCACCTTCGCGATCGATCCCGGCGAGGGTCACGAAACGGTTCTGCTGATCGATATCCCCGCCTGATCCCCGTCTGATACTCTTCCGCCCCGATGCCTTGCGTGTTGGTCGTGGACGATGAGCAGGGTGTGCGCGAATCGCTGCGCATGCTCTTCAAGGGCGACTGCGAAGTCGCTACCGCGGGTTCGGT
>JAHEEJ010000190.1 GCA_024640705.1 Deltaproteobacteria bacterium | reverse complement strand
GGAGACAGCCTCGTCACGCTGAACCAGGCGGCCCTCTACGTGCTCGACAACGAGCAGACCTCACACCTGAAGGTCGTGCACGCCTACGACGACGACCACCCGACTCCGCCGACGCTGGCGGACCACCTGCGGTTGATCGATCAGCTCTACCCCCACCTGCGGGTCGATTTCGTGGCCGTCAAGGGAAGCTTCGGCCCCGAACTCGTGGAGGCCGTCTCTCGCAGATTGCGGGTTCCGAAGAACCACATGTTCATCGGGACGCCCGGCGATCGCTTCCCGCACCGGATCGAGGATCTCGGCGGCGTGCGCGTCGTGCTCTGACGAACGCGGGAAATCAAGCGAACGGGACGTCAGCTCCTGCGGCCCATCTCGGACAACAGCTCGAGCTGGATCTCCTGGATCTCCACCAACCGCTCCCACTGGTGCGAGAGCAGATGGTCGACCTTCTCGTGCAGTTGCCGGATCTCGAGTTCCGCCTTCAGGTTCACCTGGTAGTCGTGCTGCGAGCGCAGCCGGTCCTTCGCCTCCTGGCGGTTCTGGCTCATCATGATGATCGGAGCCTGGATCGCCGCGAGACAGGACAGCACCAGGTTCAACAAGATGAACGGATACGGATCCGCGGGACGCCACAGCAGCACCAGCGAGTTGGCCGCGATCCAGACCAACACGAAGGCACCGAAGCCGATCAGGAAGGTCCAACTCCCGCCAAAGGATGCGATCCGATCGGCCAGCCGCTCGCCGAGGCTCCAATCGCGCTCGAACTGGACGTCTACGTTCTCCGACAGCAGTTCGTGCTCGCGCAGGCTGTCGATCACGTCGTGCTCGAGTGTCGTGAGCTCACCCCGCTCGGACTCGAGTAGCGAGTGGACGTAGCGCCCCCGGTAGCGGGCGAGGTCTTCCCGACAGATGAAATCCTCCGCCGACCATTCCGGATGTTCGAGCCGGATCGTATTCGCGATCGCAGGTCGCACGATCGCGCCGGACAGCAGCTGCCGCAGCGCGAAGTTCCTGCCGCAGATCGCACAAACAAAATGACCGTTCTTTTTCCGGTTCATCACGAACTCCCTCGTTCAGCTGCGACAGGCTCCGGCGCTTCGAGCAGCGAAACCCGATTGGACCCGCACCTCTCCCCACTCGCGAAACTCACATCCGATACCGTGTCTGTGACAGGTGATAGTCTGAAGCCGACGCACCGCGCGCTGAGACCACCCGGAAGGCTCGCTAGAAGAGAGCGCCGCATGATCGAGAGCATTCCCGTCAGGCTGCGGGGCGGCAAGCCCCGAATCCGACGAAAGCTTCCGTGAAGACCGGAGCCCGCGACCGACGCACGCCGTTCAACGCCAGCGCCAAGGCTCGTCCGTGACTGCTCGTCGTTGCCGACGTCCTCCTTCTATACGGGAAGGTCTACCCAGAAACCGAGCGCGCGTCACCGCTCGCAGAAGAACGCGGTTCGACTCGAGGATCACTGCAGCCCCTGGAAGTTCGAGCGAGCTGTTGCTCGTTTGGTCGGCTGCTGCAATCCGAACCCGCAGGTCTGCGGCGCGGGTCACTTCGAGAGATATTGGTCGTACCAGGCCAGCTGCCGCTTCCAGACGTCGATCCGGAACGAGGGCAAGTCGATGCCGTGACCCTGATCGGGGTAGACGACCAGCAGCGTTTCTCGGCCCAGCCGCTTCATCGAGAGATACATCAGCTCCGAGTTGCTGATCGGCACGTTCCAGTCCTTTTCGCCGCCCATGAAGAGCGTCGGGGTGACGATTTTCTGGACCTGGTTGTACATCGAGCGCTCCTCCCAGAGCGCACGGCTTTCCCAGGGAAGTCCAAACTCCCGCTCCCACCAGCGATGCCAGAGATCCTGTCCGTAGTTCGACAGGAACAACGCATCGGCGGCGCCCGAAACCGCGGCCTTGAACCGATCGGTTTGTGTAATCACGTAATTGGTCAGGATTCCACCGTACGACCAGCCGCCAACGCCGAGCCGGTCCGGGTCCGCGTAGCCGAGTTCGATCGCATGATCGACGCCCGCAATCGCATCTTGCGTATCTTTCACGCCCCAGGTTTGCCAGATCCCCATCCGGAAAGCCTTGCCACGGCCCGTCGAGCCGCGCGGATTGGTCAACACCACGACGTAACCGTGGGCGGCAAAGAACTGTGCATCGAAATTGAATCGGTAATCGAACTGCGCCCACGGGCCGCCGTGACCCAAAAGCAGCGTGGGATAGCGCTTCCGAGCTCGAAAACCCGGAGGCTTGTAGATGAAGCCCTGGATCTCGGTGCCGTCTGGACTCGCGAAGCTCACGCTTTCGACTTCGGCGAGCTCGATGCCGGCCAGGAACGCGTCGTTGTGCCTCGTCAGCTTGCGAGGGCCACCCGCTTCGAGCGCAAACAGGTTGCCCGGCGTGTCCGACTCGCTCACGAGCGCAACGATCTCTCCACCCGCTGCGATCGCGTAGCCATCTACGCAGCGCTGCCCGCTCAAGACCCGCTCGATCGCACCACCGGTTACCGGCACCCGCGCGAGAGGCACGCTGCGCTGGTCGTCAAAAATGAAGTAGATCGATTTTCCATCGATCGAAAAGCGGGGCTGGCCGACCCGTCGATCGAGCGACTCCGTCAGGATCATCGGCTCGCCATCCTTGACCGAGGCGACGGCGATCTGCTCCATCGCATACCAACTGAATTCTTCCATGTTCGGAGCCACGACATAGGTGATCTGGCTGCCGTCCGGGCTCCAACTCGGCGATCGATCCGGACCGGGGCTGTGCGCGAGTCGGCGAGGAGATTTCTTCGGATCGGGCTCGTCGGCGGAAGTCAGCCAGATGTCGGTGTCGTAGTTGGCGTCGGGGTTGTCGGAGCGATTGCTCACGAAGGCGAGCGATCGACCGTCGGGCGCCCAGGCGGGCTCGGAGTCGTCGAAATCTCCTCCGGTCAGCTGCGTCAGTTTGTTCGATGCGGTCTCGAAAACGTACAGGTGCGTTCGCCGCCGATCGAGGTAACCCACACCGTCGGTCTTGAACAGCAGCCGATCGATCACCCAGGGTTTCGGAGTGTCGGCTCCCTTCCCCGCTCCTTTTTCGGAAGCCACTTCAGCTGGATCGGGATCTTTGATCACGAGCACGAGGCGATCGCCAGCGGGCGCCCATTCGTACGCCTCGACACCCTGCTCGACCGCAGTGAGGGGCTGCGCCTCACCACCCAGGCGGTTGAGCGCCCACACCTGCGTGGCAGCGCCACCGCGCGCCGCGAGGAATGACAAGTATTTGCCGTCGGGGCTCCAGCGCGGTGCGCTCGCGTAACTACCTTCGCCCGTCATGCGGAGCGGATCGCCGCCCGCCCGAGCAACCTTCCAGACCGCGCTTTCGCGTTCGTTCTTCTCCGCGTCGATGGAGCCCACCGTGTACGCCACCCACTCGCCATCGGGGCTGATCAGGGGAGCACCCACGGACTCCAACGCCAGATAGTCGTCGATGCCGAGGCGGCGTGGAGCCGCCGAACCGGAACCTGCGAAAACCGCGAACACAAATGACGTCGCGAGTGCAATCGCTGCAAATTGCAGCAACGAGCCGCCGATTTCTTGCCGAGCGACACGCACTTCGAATTTCATCGGCTGTCTTCCTTCCCGTAAGAGTGATCGGCTCTAGAGATCGCGGCGCAGGCACTTGACCATTGCGCGACGGGCGGGATCGTAGGCGCGCCATTTCGCTTCGGGGACCTCGGCGCGGTCGACCTTCCGAAACCCGTTGCGTTCGAAGAAGGCCTCGACGCGCGGAGAAGTGGTACACGCGAACACGAATCGGCAGCCCTGCTCGCTGGCCCGCTCGGCCGCAAAGCGAACCAGATGACTCCCGATCCCTTCTCTTAGAAAACGCGTGAGTGTGTAGAGCGACGCGATCTCCGCCGCCTGGTCGTCGCCGTAGGTCAACAGGGTTCCGAGGCCCGCGAGGTGATTGCCGCCGACGAAGGCGCCGAACGCGCTCTCGAGCACGCGCTCGATCTGCTCCGGCGTGCGCGGGGCCAGGTAGCCCTCGACCATGCCGCGTTCGATCAGGTCGGCGGCCGCGTCGAAGTCGTCGAGACCGAGATCGCGCACGGCCACGTAACCCTCGCGGGTAAACAGGGTGCCCGAGCCGTCGTAGGTAAAGAGCTCCTCGGCGATGCCGCTGAGCGTGCAGAGATTCACGGCCGCGACGCCCGCGCTCAACATGGCCTCGGCGTGAACCAGAACCTCGGCGTGCGCCCCCCCCGGTCCGGATTCTGCGATCCGATCGCGCAGATCTGCGGCGTCGATGAAGGAATCGCGCTCGCCATCGGCGCGAATCAAACCGCCCTCGGCATCGACCCAGACCAGTTTCTGGATCCCGAGTGCGAGCACGATCTGACAGCAGGCCGCCCCGAAGCCCGTGTCGTCCCCCGTCACGACGCCGACCCGAAGGTTGTGGCCGAGCCGCCGCCACACCCGCCCGGGCAACGTGGCGGGCTCGCCCGTATCCAGGATTTCGCTCCCGGCGAGCGATTCGAGCGCTTCGGCGCCATCTGAGATCAGGATCACGCGGGTCCGGTTCGCTTCCAGATCCTTGAGCACCGGCTCGAGGGCCGCCCCATCGCGCAGCAGGCCGGCGGGCACCGCGATCGCGATGGTGCGATCGCGCAGCTCGCTCAGATAGAAACCCTTCTCGGTAAAGGGTGCGACGCGGCGGTGATTTGCGGGTTCGAATGCCATGGCGGCGACAGTGTCGCGAATGTTGGTGTATCGTGCCGCGCCAATGGAGTGGCAGGGTTGGCTGACGCTGGCGGTGGTTCTCCTCACCCTCTTCGGGATGGTGAAGGAGGTCGCCGGACCCGACCTCGTGATGATGGCCGGCCTATTCACCCTTGCGGCCTTCGGAGTACTCACGCCGCGCGAAACCTTCGAGGGGTTCGCGAATCCGGCCCTCGCCGCGGTCGGCGCGCTGTTCATCGCATCGGCCGCATTGCGTGAAACGGGCGCGCTCGAGGCAACGATCGGGCGCTTGCTGGACCGGGCCCGCACCGAACGGGGCGGACGCGCGCGCATCTGCCCGCCGATCGCTCTGTTGTCGGCGTTTCTCAACAACGCTCCGGTCGTCGCGATGATGACGCCCACCGTGATCGACTGGGCGCGGCGCCGCGGCCTGTCGCCGAGCCGGTTTTTGATCCCGCTCAGCTACTCGGCAATCCTGGGCAGCCCCATCACTGTGATTGGCACCAGCACGGTCCTCACGGTGTCGGGCCTGTTGGGTCAAGCCGGTATGGGAGAAATCGGCTTCTTCGAACTCGCGCCGATCGGGATACCCATCGCCATTGCAGGGCTCGTCTACCTGCTCTACGGCGCCCCGCATCTACTGCCCAACCGGAGCGAACCCAGCGAAATTCTCGGCGACCGACGCCGCGAGTACACGGCCTCGATGGTGGTCGAAGAGCAGTGCCCACTGATCGAACAGACCGTCGAGGATGCGGGCCTGCGACACCTGCCCGGGCTGTTCCTGGTCGAAATCGACCGCGCCGGGCGCGCCATTACGCCGGTCGGCCCCGACGAGGTCATCCGCGCAGGCGACCGGCTGGTGTTCGCCGGCGTTGTATCGACGATCGTCGAACTGCAGCGAATCCGAGGTCTGGTGCCCGTCACGGACGACGAGGGCCCCGCGCCGAACCGCCCCGAACACCGACTGGTCGAAGCCGTGGTCTCCTCGTCATCACCGCTGATCAACCAGAGCATCCGCGAAACGAACTTCCGCACCGTCTATGACGCAGCGGTCATCGCCGTTCACCGCAATGCCGAGCGCGTCGGCGGCAAGATCGGCGAGATCGTACTGGAGGCCGGTGATACGCTTTTACTCCAGGGCGCCCCGGGTTTCCTGCGCGCCCACCGCAACAGCCGAGACTTCTACCTCGTGAGCGAGATCGCCGGAACCGAGACCCCGCGCTACGACCGTGCGGGGGTCGCGATCGTCATCCTCGTGCTGATGGTTCTCGCGGCCAGCCTCGGCGCCTATCCGATCGCGATCGCCGCATTCCTCGCCGCGGGTCTGATGATCCTGACGCGTTCGATCAGCGGGAGCGCCGCTCGCCGCAGCGTCGAATGGTCGATTCTGATCGTGATCGGCGCGAGCTTTGGCATCGCGTTTGCGATGCAGAAGACGGGAGCTGCAATCGCCGTCGCGGGGTTGATCGCAAGCGCGGCCGGCTCGCTCGGACCGCTGGCCGCGCTGCTCGTCATCTATCTGACGACGCTGTTGATGGCCGAAACCCTCCACCACAACGCAGCCGTTGCGTTGATGTTTCCGATCGCCGTCGAAACCGCCCACCTCGTGGGCGTGGAGCCGCGCGGATTCGTGATGGCGGTTGCGATCGCCGGCTGCTGCTCGTTTGCGTCGCCTGTCGCCTACCAGACGCATCTGATCGTCTACGGTCCGGGCGGCTACCGGTTCACCGACTTCGTGCGCGTGGGCCTGCCGCTCAACGCGGTCTGCGCGACGATCGCGATTGTGCTGATCCCCTTCCTCTGGCCCTTCTGAGCGCCGTCTCAGCCGGCGGATCCGGCCCCTCCTCACCAAACTCGGGCTCGACTCGACTCCAACCGGCCACAGCAGCAGAGCTGGCCGGGGGCGATTTCCCCCGGGGGTGACCAAGGATTCTCGTCACCACAGCCGCTTTCAGGGCACATTCCTTCAGAGGGGTTGGCGAGCGCCGTGGGCGTGAGCAGGTTCGGCAGCAGTGGATCTACCGAATCCCGAAACCACGGTTCGCACTATTGATTGATAGCTCGTCGACCGATAGAGCAGTGAATGGGTGTTTTTAGCTACAGGTGATCGATGAATGCTTGAAAAGTGACCTTTTTCTGGACTGGAGGCGGTGTCCCGTTGGAAAAACCAGCAAATTGTTCTGGCATTTTGGCAGCAAAGGACTCACAATGCCGGGTCAATAATTGGTTGCCCCCCAGTACCACAAGCAGCCGGCAT
>JAHEEJ010000189.1 GCA_024640705.1 Deltaproteobacteria bacterium | reverse complement strand
CCGCCCAGGATCGTCACCAACGAAGAACTCGAACGCGTCGTGCCGACGAAGGCTGCCTGGGTTCATGAAAATCTCGGCATCAAGGAGCGCCGCGTCAGTGAGGATGCCGTCTATACCTCGGACCTCGCCACCGAGGCCGCGCGGCGCGCACTGGATTCCGCGGGCATCGACCCCGAAAGCCTCGACCTGATCTTGCTGGCTACCGCGACACCGGATCGCAAGGCACCGTCGACGGCCTGCCTCGTGAAACACAAGCTCGGAATCGAGAACACCTGCCCCGCGTTGGATATCGCCGCGGTGTGCTCGGGCTTCATCTACGGGTTATCGATCGCGAGCGAGCTGATCAGGGGCGGCAGCTACCGACGCGTGCTGGTGATCGGCTCCGACACGTTTTCCAAGATCACGAACTGGGAGAGCCGAGACTGCGTGTTTTTCGGAGACGGAGCCGGCGCCGCGGTGGTCGAAGCCACTGACGATCCGGACGCGCTATTCGACAGTCGCCTCTATTCCGATACGCGGGAAACCGACAATTTCACCGTGTACCCCGACGATCGCTTTTTCACGATGAACGGGCGCGCCGTTTACGAAACGGGATCTCGCGTCCTACCCGAGGCGATCACGACTCTGCTCGAGAAGCATGCGCTGCGCATTGAAGACGTTCGCTGGATCATTCCACATCAGCCCTCACACCTCCTGCTCAAAGAAACCGCGAAGCGACTCGGCTTTCCGTTCGAACGCGTGCGCCGCAATATGGATCGCTACGCCAACACCTCGAGCGCGACGATTCCCCTGTTGTTCGACGAGGTGCACCGCTCTGGCGACCTCCAGCGCGGCGACCTGGTGGTATTCGCCGCCGTCGGTTCGGGTTGGGCCTGGGGAGCCGCGGTCTATCGCTGGATCTAGGCAAAACCGCGAAGATCGCGCGAGAACGACGCCAAGAACGAACGATTCCCGAACGCGACCCACCGAAATCGACCAACGGAGATCGGCCCCTCAGATGGCGTCGGTGTCACCCCACATCAGGTGCCAGCGGAGCGGACGCTCGATGAGTTGCGGATCGCGGAAGGGGTACGTGATGAACGAGAACACGTACGGCGAAGGCAAGAAGCCCAGTGCCCAGGGGGCGGGCAGCATGGGGCTGCGCGGAGTCAGAAACATCGCCAACAGCGCAGCTCCCTGCGAACGCCCATAGGCGCGCACGTCCGCGAGCAAGGCCTCGACGATGTGCCGTCGCTCTCGGCCGATCGCCGAGGTCATGATGTCGAGCACGATGATGCTGTCGACGCCCTCGAGCGGCCGGATCCGGCTGACCGCCAACCCGCATAACTCGCCGCCGCGGGAGGCGACGTGCCATGTGTAGACGTTGCCCGGGTTGTCGTCGTAGCGCCAGCGCAGACAATCAGCCGTGCGCTGCTGCAGCGCAGCACCGGGCGGTACGGTCGCATGAAATCGCTCCGTGAATTCCTGGAAGCGTCCGTCGATGGCCGACTGTCTTGAGACTTGCAAAGCCTCGCGCGGCCAGCGCGCCCGAATCGCCCTGTTGACCAGCGTCGCCGCCGCACCGATCGCGCGGGCCAAACCCGGCACGCGGTCGATCGCGGGCAGCTTGCTGCGTAGCAGCGGTGTCGCGTCGAGCACCTGCACCCAGGTGGGAATACGAAACGGAATCTTCCACCCGACCTTGAGATGCCCCGCGATCACATGCGGTTGGATCGGGTAGCCCGTCGTGAACACCATCGCGGAATCCTCGGCGCAGGTGTCGAGCGAGAAATGACTCAGCTTCCGAAACATCCCCTGCCGCCAGTACTCCGGATCGGTCATGACGTCGACCACGTTCGACCCGAGCACCCGCTGCCCGTCCAGCAGGAACTGCTGTGGGATCACCGCGTAGCCACCGACAATGCGGCCTCCGTCGTCCGCAACGAAGAACCGGCTCGGGCCCCAGTGGTTGTCGAGGAACTCCCAGCGCCAGTAGTCGGGTCGTGCCTTCTCGGGATCGACGTCTGCGAAAGCGGCACGGCGGCACGCGAGGATGCCCTCCATGTCGTCGGCTGTGCCTTCCCGCAGCCGCCAACTCGGGATGGCGCCCCCGTCAGACACCCACCATACCGCCATTGATGTCGAGCGTGGCCCCGGTGAGGTAGTCCGATCGGATCAGGAACTGCACGGCCTCGGTGATGTTCTGCGGATCACCCAGCCTGCGCTGCGGGATCTGAGGCAGCACGTGCTTCTGCAGATTCTCCTCGGAGATCGTCTTGATGATGCCAACGTCGTAGTAACCGAGCGCGAGCGCGTTCGCCGTAATGCCGCGCGTCGCGTTCTCGACGCTGACCACGCGAGCCATGGCCCCGAGCGCCGCCTTCGTCGTCGAATAGGCGACGGTGCCGGGCGTTCCTCGCCGCGCCAACACGGATGACAGGTAGACGATCCGGCCCCACTCGACCTCGCGCATGATCGGGAGCATCGCGCGGGTGACGTACATCGCGCCGCTGAGGTTGGTAGCCAGCGCCCGCTCCCAATCGGCGTCCTCAATCTTGTGGGTGCTGACGTCCGGCGACACACCCGGCGTGTACACCAACACGGGCCGCTTCAGCTGGTCCTGTACACCCGCGACGAACGCATTGACGGCGCCCGAGTCCGTGACGTCGAGAGCGTGGTAGGCGGCCCCCTCCGCCAATGAGCCGGGGTCTGCGCTGTGATACGTGCCGAGCAGGGTGTGGTCCGCCGACAGACTCCGCACGAGGTGCTGGCCGATGCCGCCCGATGCTCCAAAGACCACGATATCTGCCATCCGGTTTCCTTCCATCTTCCCGCGCTAGCGCGCCAGCAGATCGAAGGCTGGCCGCGTACTGAACGGGGTAGTAGGCGCCGAGATTCCGCTTGCGCAAGGCAGCGCCTAGCAGCCAGCCTAATCCCGCCTTCGCATCAGATAGATCGTACGCTCGGATCCCTTCACGGGATGAGCATCCAAAATCTCGAACGCGCTCGAGAATGCCTCCTCGAAACCAGCCTGCGTGTAGTCCGGGAAGATATCCTCCCGCGTCGCGAGCAGGATCTTGACCTTCGGATCGCTCTTCGGAACGAATTCGATGATCAGGTGTCGAGCCAGGTGGGCCAAGTAGCTGGCAATCCGGCCCAGCGGAACATTGTTGGAGATCGCGATGTGATGGATCAACGCGAGGGCCATCACCAGATCCGCAGAACTCCGCTCTGCGAGCGAATTGCGCTCCTCGTGGGCCCAACCGAGCGCGGGGCTCGGATTTACGAGATCCATGATGAGCGGCAGCAGGCGGGTCTCCTTGGAACTACGCGCCGCGCGGTAATTGCGCTCGACGCAAGCCGGATCGACGTCGAACGAGACGGTGTTGATCCCCCGCTCGCTCGCGATTCGGCTGAAGCGGCCGGTGTTGGCGCCGAGGTCCCAGACTTCAGCGGGCTGGATCCGATCGAGGTGGCTCGCGACGACCGCCGCCTTGTCCTCGTCTCCCTCGTCGGTGTAGGAGTCGCCTTCGTAGTAGTCGGCCCATTCCGTCCCCTCGGGCTTCCAGTCGAGGCTCGCACACGCACTTCTCAAACCGGCGATCAGGTTGTCGAGGTTCTTCCGGCTGACGGGGCGCTGTTTCGGCGCCGTCGCGTCCTCGGAAGCGGCCCCCTCGAATCGACGCTGGGAGCCCGCCTGAACCCAGATGTGCAGAAAGAGCTGGATCCGCAGCCAGGCCCGCGCGGGCAACAGCGACCGGGCCAGCGCGAGCGGAACGCCATCGATGTAGAGGCGAGAGAGCTGCCCGAATCCGATATCGCGATAGGAGATCAATGCGAGAGGGGCCAGGAAGTGCTGGCAGAACTGCCGCCACGCGACCCAGGGCGTTCCCTCTTCGTACGCCTCGAAGGAGAGCGTGTCGATGAAGACGGGGCGCCCCTGGTCGATCTGGATGTTGTAGGCACTCGCGTCTTTGAGCGTCATGCCGAAATCCAGCGCGACCCGCTGGATCTCCAGGGTCGCCAGCGCCGCGTCCTTGAGCTCGCCAAAGCACCACTCGTAGGGGTACGAGATGAAGGGCACCGGGCGGGGCCGAAGGATGCGGTAGGCGTCGCCGCGACCGGTGGGTTCGATCGAGACTTCCTCGTGGGCGATGAGCAGCCCGCGCTCCACCAGCGCTTCGTAGAGACCCGAGGACATCAGAAGGTCGTAATCTGCCGCATAGCTGCGGTTGACTTGCCGGTAGATGATGCCGTCGCGCTCGAAGACGAACCCGCTGGGGTCGCGGAACGACGCGCCTAACGTGCCGTCATTCATCGCGGGGCGCGGTATCGGAGGGATCCGAGTTCCGCGAATTGCGCCCGAAGAACGTCTTGATCTTTTGCCAGTAGGAGGTGATGGCAACGGCAGCACCGGCAAGCACCGCCACAACCGCCTGAATGATCAGGCTTCCGGTACCGGGGTCCAGGTACGCAACCCGAATCTCGATCGGTTCGCCGACCGCGAGTGCGGCGGCGGGCGCCAGGGCGGCTGCCAGGAGGCCCACGCCAGACCAGGCGGCAATTCGAGCGCGCCGACTTCGAGTCCGAGGCTTGGCTAGGTTTTGGGTCGTATTTTTCATGGCGAGAAATCATCCCAGATTACGAGAAATTTGGCAAGCAAAAGAAGTGCCCGGATGCTGCCCTCACCGGCACCGCAATAGGGTCCCGGGTCACAACTGCGCCATGGATCGGCGCTCGTCCGGTCAACTCCGGGAAGCCGATTCCGCTCCCGCGTTTCGCGGTTCCGCAATCTCCGAGATCACGTAGCGCGGCCGACCCTTCACCTCGTCGTAGATCTTGGAAATGTACTCGCCGATGATGCCCAACCCAATCATCAACATGCTACCAATAATCAAGAGCAGCAGATTAACCGTCGTAAAACCAGTGACGGCCTCGCCACGGAACCACTGCATGAGAGAGTCGACACCCAAGACGAGCGCAAAACACAAGAAGACCGCTCCCATCATGGTAATGATGTGAACGGGTAACGACGAGAATGACGTAATGCCGTTGATCGCCAGCCGGATGAGGCCGAGCGCCGACCACGCGGTCTTGCCTCCAGCTCGTGGCTCGACGTCGAACGGCAAGCGCTTTCGCTTGAAACCGAGCCAGGCCGACATGCCTCGAAAGAAGACGCTGCGCTCGGGCATGCGGTTCCAGGCCTCGAGAACCTTGCGATCCATCAATTTGAAGTCCGACGCCCCCCGCAGGTCGATACCGGAGAGCGCACGCAGGAGGAAGTGATACACGCCCGCCTGGGTCCGATACGAAGCGGACTCTTCTCCGCGGCGTCGCTTGACGCCCTCGACGATGTCGAAGCCCTCCTCCTCCCAGCACCGCACCATCTCCGGGATGAGCCGCGGTGGATGCTGCAGGTCTCCGTCCATGACGATCACCGCATCTCCTCGAGCTCGCTCGAGACCGGCGCACATCGCCAATTCCTTGCCGAAGCGTCGACTGAGGCGAATCGCGCGCACATCACCGGCCTCGTTCGCCGAGGCCTGCAAGAGCTTCCAGGTGCCGTCGCTCGATCCGTCGTCGATCAGAACGAGCTCATAGTCGCCCTCGAATGCCGCAAGCTCGCGACGGATCGCTTCGAGAGTTCGCTCGAGATGCGCCTCCTCGTTCAGAAGCGGAATCACGACGGAAAGCTTCATATCCCGGGTGTTCTCCTTCACGACGTCGAGGCGTCGCAGAGAGGAAATAATACGCGAAAAAGCAGGAGGTGTCTCGCCCATCTCGGACCGGCAACTCGCAATTGGAGAATTGCAGCCGATCCCTGCGTGACTTAGCGTCTTTCCTGCACGACTTAGCGTCCACCCTGAGTGACTCAGTTCTGATTGGGAGCAACCGATTGCGCATTCTCATCAGTGCAGATGATTTTGGCCTCTCGGAAGGGATCACGACGAACATCCTAGAAGCAGTCGACCGCGGCATGGTCACGAGTGCGAGTATCATCGCGAATGGGCTCGGATTCGAACACGCCATACGCGAGTACCGCAAGCGTCGCGGCTTATTCCTCACGGTCCACCTGAATCTGATGGAAGGTCGCCCCCTCTGCCCAGTCGACCAGGTCCCCGACCTGGTCAACGAACAGGGACACTTCCGCCATTCCTTTCAGTCGCTCTATCTGACCTATCTACGTGGGGGCAGTGCCCACCGTGCAGAACTGCGCAGACAAGTGCGTGCAGAACTTCGCGCACAGTTGGAGCGGGTGGCGGGCTGCATCGGGACGCAGCACGGTCTTCGCGTCGATAGCCACCTGCACGTCCACATGATCCCCTTCGTGTTCGACGTTCTGATGGAACTTCATGACGAGCTTCACTTCGGGTATGTGCGCTGCCTCGCCGAGCCATTCTTCCTGACCTACGACGGATTCGACTCTCTACGCAACTACGCGGGGCTCAATATCGCCAAGCACGCCGTCCTGAACACCTTGGCGCGGCGGGCACTGCCGCGCCTGCGATCGCGTGGCATCGCCCACTGCCGGCACTTCATCGGCGTGCTCTTCACCGGCAACATGCGCGTTGCGGCCGCGGGCGCAGCACTCGCCCGCCTCGAGAGTCGCTGCAGGGGGGATGAGCTCGTCGAGATCCTACTCCATCCCGGCGGGGCGGCTCCGGGAGAAGATTGGATCTGGAATGAAAAACCCGCCTTCCGGGACGTCTACTATTCGCCCTGGCGAAAACGCGAGCGCGATACGCTCGAGTCGCCTGCCTTCCGGGCCCTCGTCGAAGATCGGATCATCCGGCGTGTGGACTCGAATTGAATTCGCGCCACACTGTGATCCAGACAGACTGTCCCGATACGCATCGATCGATGCCCGACACCCACCTTCTCCATCGCCACATCGAACGCTGAAGCAAGGAGCTTCTTGGTATTGATTCTCGTACCGGCACGCTATCGTTCCAGCCGTTTAGCATGCCCTCCCGGACGGTTGCCATGATCCAGTTCATC
>JAHEEJ010000188.1 GCA_024640705.1 Deltaproteobacteria bacterium | reverse complement strand
CGCGGCTGCAGCGGGCGCACTGTCGGGCTTCATGGGAACGCTGTCTTCGATCGGCGGCCCGCCGATGGCCCTGCTCTACCAGCGGGAGCGCGGGCCTCGGATTCGGGGCACGCTTTCGGGACACTTCGTGATCGGAGCACTGATTTCACTGGTGGCGCTGACGGCTGTCGGCAAGTACGGGCGGACGGAGATCATCCTCTCGATCGAGCTGATCCCGGCGATTCTCGCGGGATACCTGGCTTCGGGCTGGGTTCGCGAATCGGTCGACCGCGTCGGGGCGAGACCCTTCGTGCTGGGTCTCTCCGTTCTCGCGGCGGTTGGCATCCTCTACCGGGCAGCCAGCTGAAATCGACCACGCGAATCCGCCGTAGCGACCCGCCCCTAGTCGGATGTCATCGGCGCCGTGCGCTCTTCGGCCCACGACTCCCGGTGATTCGCCTCGGGAAGGTGCACCTCCCAGCACGTCACCGAGCAGAACACCAGTGCGGTTCGCTTGCGGTTGCAGGTAGAGACGTTGCACACCCAGTAGGTGGAGCCGCGCTCGATGAAATTCTTGCATGCACTGCAGCGGCGCCAGCCTTTTTCGTCACTCACTGAACGACTCCCTGACCAAAACCATCGACTTCCTTTCAAAGCCCGCTGGACACCGCCGATGTCGTCAACGCGACCGTCTCGGCATCCCCGCGCGGTATACGACACCCTCTCCGGCAAGTTCATAGCAATCTACCGAATCGGGAATCAGCACCGAAGCGCCGTGCTCCAGGTTGAACGATTCGCCCGCCCCTCGATCCACGACCTTCACATTCCCTTCGACGGAGAGTAGGATCTCGACACCGCGGGATCTCGCACTCTGCCAGGGTTTGTCGGCTGCGACGCGGAGCACCGCCAACTCGAACTCGTCGGCCGGAGTTTCGAAAATCCGCTCACCCGGCGAAGCCTCTCGCGGCTGGAGAACCTCCGCCTCACCGGGCTCGAAGCGGAGCACCCGGCAGAGTTCCGGGATGTCGACGTGCTTCGTCGTCAAGCCGCCGCGAAGCACGTTGTCGGAATTCCCCATGATCTCGATCCCGACGCCCTCGAGATAGCTGTGCAGCTGCCCCGCACCCAGAAACATCGCTTCGCCGGGAGCCAGCGCGACGAGGTTCAGGAACAGCGGGGCAAGCACGCCAGCGTCTCCCGGATACAGCGCCGCGATCGCGGTCATCCAGCGCGCCGCGGGATCGTCCGATCGCCGCTCTGCGTTCGCCACGACCTGGTCGATCGCGCGCGTGAGTCGATCGCTCCGTGCATTCCACACCGCCGAGAAAATGTTCTCGAGTGCCTTCGCATCGCCGTCGCGCTCCAGGGCGTCGACCTCGGTCGCAAACGCGTCGACCTGTAAATCGCGAAAAGCCTGCGCGATCTCGGAGATCGGTCGAAAACCGCAAAGCGCCGAGAACGGCGAGAGCGCGCAGATCAGCTCGGGCTTGGGGTGGGGATCCGGGTAGTTGCGCTCTCGCGCTCCGAGATCGATGCCCGCCGCGTTTTCACGCTCGAAACCTTCGCGGGCCTGCTCGCGATCGGGGTGCGCCTGGATCGAGAGCGGCTGGGCGGCAGCCAGGACCTTGAAGAGAAACGGAAGCTCGCCGTCGAAACGCGTAGCGGCGGCTTCGCCGAGAATGTCCGCTGGATTCTCGCGCAGGAGATCGGGCAGCAGACTCCAGTCACCCCGACATCGCGCGCGCGATGGATCGTTGGGATGGGCGCCCATCCAGATCTCGGCCTGCGGCCGGGGCGCCGGAGCCGGCTGACCGAGCAGTTCCGCAATCGCGCTACGAGAGCCCCACGCGTACTCCCGGATCGGATTCCTGAGCGGACAAATCCCCACCAAGCTCCCCTCCACCCCCCTTCCCCGAAACCATCCGACAAACCAGGCCCGCTAGAAGAGCCCCCTCAATAGAAAGCCACCCTTCCCAACACGACCCGGCCAACTGGGCCCCCGCCAGTGGAGCGTAGCGAGTGAACTCATCCGGCCTGCGCGGGCTGCCAGTGGAGCGTAGCGAGTGAACTCATCCGGCCTGCGCGGGCTGCCAGTGTCGAGTAAGGCGTGAACCCAGCCGGTCTGCGCGGGCGGTTAGCTGGGCTCGAGCCCGCAGCCGCGAATCTTCTGTAGCAGGGTCTTGTAGCTGATGCCCAGCAGGCCCGCGGCCTGCTTGCGGTTCCAGTCGGTGTACCGAAGCATCTGGCCGATGGTCTCGCGCTCGGCCTCCTGCGCCGCGAGACGGCCGACCTCGCGCAGTGGCATCTCGCCTGCGGTTTCTTCCGAGTGCGCGATGAATTCGGCAAGCGCATTGTAGGCGCCCGGTTTGCCCCGCTCGCGATCGAGCATCTCTTTGAGTACGGGTCGATCGGATTCGAGGACGATCACGCGCTTGATCAGATTCTCGAGTTCGCGAACGTTGCCCGGGAACGCATAGCGATGGAAGGCATTCATCAACTCCGCGCCGATCACGGGCACCGGCTTGCCGTAGAGGGCCGAATAGCGGTGCAGGAAAGACTCGACGAGGATCGGAATTTCCTCGGTACGCTCCCGCAGCGGCGGAATCGTGACGTTGACGACATTGAGCCGGAAGAACAGATCCGCGCGAAAGGCCCCTTCCGCGACCATCTCGTCGAGCTTGCGGTTGGTCGCACAGACGACGCGCAAGTCGACCTTGACTTCCGCGTTTCCACCGAGTCGCGTGAATTCGTGATCCTGCAACACCTGCAAGAGCTTGGCCTGCAGCGGTGCGCTCATCTCCCCGATTTCGTCGAGAAAGATGGTGCCCTTGTGAGCGTGCTCGAATTTACCGGTCTTGCGGCGGACGGCACCGGTGAAAGCGCCTTTTTCGTAGCCGAAGAGTTCGCTTTCGAGAAGATCTTCGGGCAGGGCTGCGCAGTTGACCTTGACGAAGGGATGCTCGGAACGATTCGACACCGTGTGGGCCGTGCGCGCGACGATTTCCTTGCCGACGCCGCTCTCGCCCTGGATCAGGACGGTCACGTTGGTTTCACCCACCTGCTCCAGAACGGTGCGAATCTCCTGCATCGGCGCGCTGGCCCATACGACACCATCGCGGTAGCGCTGCAGTTCGTCGCTCAACATCTCACGCTGTCGCTCGAGACTCTTCTTCTCGAGCACCTTGTCGAGCGTCAGCTGGAGTTCTTCTTCCTCGAAGGGTTTGTTGATGTAGTCGGATGCGCCGAGCTCCATGGCTTCGACGATGGTGCTCGCCTTTCCCACCACCGACAGCATGATCACGGGGACGTCCACGTGACGCGCCTTGATCTGGCGAAGGGTCTCGATGCCGTCGATGCCCGGCATCATCACATCGAGAATGATCACGTCGGGGGCGGCTCCACCATCGAGCAGCGCGAGAGCCCGCCGACCGTCCTCGGCCGAATCGACGCCATAGCCGGACAACTCGAGAAGGTTCGCCAGATAGGTTCGAATGCCCTCGGCGTCGTCCACCACGAGCACGCGAAATCCCCGGCCGGGCAAGCCCTGTCTTCCGACAGCCTTTTCGGAGTCCGACTTCGGTTTTTCAGCCATCAGCTGGAGCCTCCCTCGGGTGTTCCGGTGCGTGGGTCCGCGACGGGAATCGTAAAAACGAAACTGCTTCCAGATTCCGAGCGACCCTCCGCCCAGATCTCGCCACCGTGTGCCTCGACGAGTCGCTTGCAGATGGCGAGGCCCAGGCCGAGTCCGCCACCACCGCTTTCCTCACCCACCTGGACGTAGGGTTCGAAGATGCGCTGGCGATAGGCGGGAGCGACGCCGGGCCCCTCGTCGGAAATGCGGAACTCGACACACGGACGCTCGACCCCATCCTTGCGGGTTCGTGGGGTCGCGCGCGCCGCGATCTCGATCGCCGCTCCCGGCGCCGAAAACTTGATCGCATTGCCGAGCAGGTTGATCAGGATCTGTTCGAGGCGGGTCCGATCGAAGCGCGCGCGATCGACATCGTCCGCAATGTCCACTCGAATTTCGAGCTTCGCGTCGTCGAACAGCGGCCGAAGCAGACCGACCACATCTTCGACGACCGGTGCCACCCTGGCGTGGATGATTTCGAGAACCTCGCCGTCCGCACTCTGGCGAGACGCCTCCATCAGATTCCCGATGAATAGATCCAGGCGCCGGCAGGCCTTCGAGCCTTCGACGAGAAAACCGCGTTGCTCGTCGTTGAGCGGCCCGATCTTCTCCGCCAGGAGCAACCGGTTGTAACCGCTGATGATCGTCACGGGGGTGCGCAGCTCGTGGCTGACGACGGTGAGCAATTCCTCGCGCTCGTCGCTCTCTCGCCTCAGCCGCTCCCGCAAGCCGGCCATTTCGCGATTCGCAGCGTGGATCTCCTGGCCCAGGCGCAACAGTTCGCGCTCGAGGGTGCGCAGATGGGTGACGTCTTGGATCACCCATGCAGTCGTGCGGTCATTGGGCGCGAAACCTTCCGCAAATCGGCAGACGACGGTTCGCACCGAACCGTCGACGCGCTTGAGCTCGCACTCGACAACAGCGCGTGTCGTCGAAGCGGGCAGCCCGTCGCCCGTGTCTGCAAAGAGGCCGCCTAGCGGCGACTCCACGAGATCCGCCGAAGATTCGAAACCGGCCATCTCGGCGAAGCGCTCGCTCGCCCAATAAACGTTTGCGGCCGAAGCGATCAGCACACCGTCAGACATCGCGTTCGCGAACGCGCGGAGCAGCCCTTCGCCGGGCTCTCGAATCTGATGCACTGCGGCCTCGCTCATCCGCTCTCTCCCACACTCTCCGATGAGATGGATCTCGCCGATTCGAACCCGACCGAATCGCGGCGACCGGGCCACCCGTAACGAGACGCCCCCACCGCTCTCATCGCCTCGACCGAGCTCCTGCTTTAATGCGATTTTCTCAGCAATGACGAGGACTTGGGATGAATCGGGTGAAATCGGGGATTCGATCCCGATTCTGAGCCGGTTTCCGCCGGCTGGGTGCGCGTGCTGGCCCGGCCGCCTTGATAAGATCCGACAGCCGATGCCGGAATCTCGCAAACAGCCCTCCGCCGCGCGCCGAATCGACGAGCTGGTCGAAGCGCTCGAGCGTCACAGCCGGCTCTATTACCTGGAAGACCGGCCGGAAATCTCGGACGCCGAATACGACGCGCTGTACCGGGAACTCGAGGCGCTCGAAGCGGAGCACCCCGAGCTGCGGAGAGCGGATTCGCCGACCGGGCGCGTCGGCGCTCCACCCGGTCAGGGTTTCGCATCCGTCGAACACCGCGTTCCGATGCTCTCGCTGGACAACGCCATGGACGCGGCCGAAATGATCGCCTTCGACGAGCGGGTGCGAAGGGCGCTCGAACTCGAAGGCGAGATCGAGTACCTGGCCGAACCCAAGCTCGACGGTGCGGGGATCGAACTCGTCTACGCGGCCGGGCGGCTCGTCGTCGGGTCGACCCGAGGCGACGGCCGGATGGGCGAGGACGTGACCGGAAATCTGCGGCTTTGCAAGACGATTCCGTCCAGCCTGCGCAGCGGCACAGCATTTGGCGAACGCGTCTCGGTAAGAGGCGAGGTGACGCTGCCAATCGCGGGCTTCGAGCGCCTCAACGCGGCGCGCCTAGAGCGGGGCCTCGAACCCTTCGCCAATCCGCGCAACGCCGCGGCGGGCTCGCTTCGCCAGCTCCACGACATCGACCGAGACCGCCTGCGCGCGCTCGATTTCCGCGCCTACGCGATCGAAGAGGGACTTCCGAACGACGCGAAGACCCAGTTCGAAGTCGTCGAGACATTGAAGGCCTGGGGCTTCGAAGCCAGCCCAGACACCCGGGTCTGCGAAAACGCCGAAGCGGTCATCCGCTTCCACGAGCGGCTGCTCGACCGCCGCAACGATCAGCCGATCGAAATCGACGGGACCGTCGTCAAGGTCAACCGCCTCGACCTGCAGCGGGAACTCGGAACCCTCACGCGCACGCCGCGCTGGGCGATCGCATTCAAATTTCCACCGCAACAAAAGACGACGGTCGTGGAGGGAATCGAAGTCCAGGTCGGACGCACGGGCGCGCTGACCCCGGTGGCGCGCCTGGCGCCGGTTCACGTCGGTGGCGTCACGGTCACGAGTGCGTCGCTCCACAACCAGGACGAGATCGATCGCAAGGATGTGCGGGTGGGCGACACCGTGCTCGTCCAGCGCGCCGGCGACGTGATTCCGCAGATCGTGATGGTCGTGACCGACAAGCGGCCAGCGAAGACGCGGCGCTTCAAGCTGCCCAGCCGCTGCCCGGTCTGCAAATCGGCGACCATCCGGCTGGAGGATGAGGTCGTCACGCGCTGTCCCGATCTGGACTGTCCCGCTCAGCTGAAGAACAACATCCGCCACCTCGCGAGCCGCGGAGCGCTCGACGTCGAAGGCCTCGGCGAAAAATTGATCGACCAACTGGTCGAACGCGGCCTCGTCAAACGCCTGTCGGATGTCTTCGCGCTGGATGCCGATACGCTGATGACGCTGGAGCGAATGGGCGAGAAATCCGCCGCGAACCTGATCGCCAGTCTCGAACGCGCAAAGTCGACCACGCTCGCCCGCTTTGCGATTGCACTCGGGATCCGGCATGTCGGCGAAGGCGTCGCCGAACTCCTCGCCAGCCATTTTGGAGACCTCGACCCGATCCTCGCCGCGAGCCGCGAAGAACTCGAAGCGGTCGAAGGCATCGGGCCGACGATCGCCGAAAGCCTGGCGGCCTTCGCGGCCGACGAGCGCAACGCCGCCGAGATCGACCGGATGCGCAAACTCGGCGTCCAATGGCCCATCGCCGAGCGGGCGCCGGCCGGCGGAGACGCGCTCGCAGGCAAGACCTTCGTCGTTACGGGAACGCTCGCCAACATGACCCGCGACGAAGCCAAGCGCCGCATCCGCGCCCAGGGCGGCAAGGTCACCGGCAGCGTCTCCAAGAAGACCGACTACGTGGTCGTCGGCGCCGACCCGGGAAGCAAAGCCACCAA
>JAHEEJ010000187.1 GCA_024640705.1 Deltaproteobacteria bacterium | reverse complement strand
GTCTCCCGCGCGGCCGGCGCGCTGGCCTCCCTCGGCGTCGAGCGGGGAGATCGCGTACTGCTCTACATGCCGATGATTCCCGAGGCGGTGATCGGGATGCTCGCGACGGCGCGCCTCGGCGCGATTCACTCGGTGGTCTTCGGCGGGTTCGCGGCGAGCGAACTCGCCCAGCGCATCCAGCACGCCGAGCCGAAAGTCATCCTCACCGCGAGTTGCGGCATCGAACCCGACCGCGTCGTCTCGTATCTGCCACTGCTGGAGAGCGCGCTCGAAAAGGTGAGCAACAAACCCGACCACTGTGTCGTGGTGAACCGACCCGAGCAGACGGCAACGCTACGCGCAGGCCGCGATCTCGACTGGGAGGAGATCACCCGATCGGCGAAACCCCACCCGTGCGTTCCCGTGCAAGCCAGCGAACCGCTCTACATCCTCTATACCTCGGGTACCACGGGTGTGCCCAAGGGCGTCGTGCGCGACAACGGTGGCCACGCCGTCGCGCTCAAGTGGAGCATGCGGAACATCTACGCGATGAAGCCCGGCGATGTCTTCTGGGCGGCTTCCGACATCGGCTGGGTGGTCGGGCACTCCTACATCGTCTACGCGCCGCTGATGCTGGGTTGCACGACGGTCCTCTACGAGGGCAAGCCCGTCGGGACGCCCGATGCCAGCGCGTTCTGGCGCGTGATTTCCGAGCATCGCGTCAATGCGCTCTTCACCGCGCCGACCGCGATGCGCGCGATCAAGCGCGAAGACCCCGCGGCGGAGTCGACGAAGGACTTCGACCTCTCGAGCCTGCGCGCGCTGTTTCTCGCGGGCGAGCGGGCGGACCCGGATACGGTGGCATGGTGCGAGCGCGCGCTAGGCGTGCCGGTGATCGACCACTGGTGGCAAACCGAAACCGGCTGGGCGATCGCCGCCAACTGCATGGGACTGACACCGCTGCCCATCAAGCGCGGCTCGCCGACGAAGCCCGTCCCCGGTTACGACGTGCACGTGCTCGACGACGAAGGGCGTGAAGTCGGCCCCGGCGAGACCGGGCACATCGTCATCAAGCGACCGCTGCCGCCGGGCTGCCTGTCGACGCTGTGGAACAACGACGCGGGTTTCGAGCGCACCTATCTCGATCGATTCCCCGGCTACTACCAGACCGCGGACGCAGGGCACTTCGACGAGGACGGCTACCTCTGGGTCATGGCCCGAACCGACGACGTCATCAACGTCGCGGGCCATCGCCTCTCGACGGGCGCCATCGAGGAGGTCATCGCCCACCAGCCCGATGTCGCGGAGTGCGCGGTCATCGGCGTGAAGGATCCGATCAAGGGCGAGCTGCCGCTGGCCTTCCTCGTCCTCAACGCGGGTAGCAAAACGGATCCAGAGACTCTCGTAGCGGACGTGGTCGCGCGCGTGCGCGAACAGATCGGCCCGATCGCGGCCTTCAAGCAGGCGTGTGTGGTGACACAGCTTCCGAAGACCCGATCGGGCAAGATCCTGCGCGGCACGATGCGAAAGATCGCAGACTCCGAGGCGTATCGGACCCCACCGACGATCGACGATCCCCGATCGCTGGACGAAATACGCAGCGCGCTCGAAGCCCTGGGTTACGCGAAGCCAACCTGATCGCCAACGGCGGCTCGATGACGCCTTGCTCTGCGAGCTCGAGAAGGGGTTGGCCTCGGCCGGGCCAATCGCGCTGGATCAGCCTCGGGTCGATCGCTCCCGGCGTTTGCGCCGCAGGCGCCCGAGACCCGCGACCGCCAGCACGCCGACACTCTGGAGGATCAGCAGGTGCGGTTCGGGGATCGGAGTGGCCTTCAGGGTCTTCAGCACAGCGCCCTGGACGGATCGCCTCGGCATGCTGATCAGCTGATACCCGCCGGCTTGTGGCGAATCGAGCACGCCATAGGTGACGGAGACCAGTTCACCGACTTCGTCGATCGCCCACGCCCAACAGATGTCCGACACCCCGCCTTCATTGAACGTGCAGCGATCGTCCTCCACTCCAATCGGGAAGCGCTTTTCGAGCACGAGTTCGCCACTCGAGAGTTGAATGAAGGACGCCAGACCGCTGATTCCCTCGGTGACGTAGATGCGGTTGTCGCGACTCGATACCTCGACCTTGAAGAACGCGGTGTCCGGCGACGCGGGGATGCGCTGCACCTCGACCGGATTCGCCGGATTTTGGACATCGACCACGATGAAACCACCGATCCAGATCGGCACGAACGCGAGGCCGCCCGACACCACCACGTCCTGCGGGACGTCGTCGAGATCTGCCAGCGGAATGTTCGTCGGGTTGGTGTCGAGGCGCCCGAGCAGGACCGGCGCGTCGGGATCGCTGACATCGACGATCTGGAGGCCTTCCGTCGAAGCCACGTAGGCCAGAGTCTGCGGCGGAGCCTCTACCGGATAAACCACCTCGATCCAGACGGCGAGTGAAGCGCCCCACTCATCGACCGCACCGATGGACCCGCGCGGCTCGACCACGCAGTTGCTCGTGCAATCGCCGACGATCTCGAAGATCTGCAGGCCCTGCCAGAACGATGCCACGTAGAGCAAGAGATTCTGCCCGTCCGCGGCATCCATCACCGCGGTCTCCTCGGCCAGCCCAAATGGAACGGGGATGCTGTCGATGAACACCGGATTGTTCGCATTCGTGACGTCGGCGGCGACGACCCCACATTCGCCGCCGGAAATGATCGCGTCGACTTGGCCATCTTCCTCGATCAGCGCGACCTCGTCGGCAAAGAACTGGTGCGGCGAACAGTCGGAACTCGCATCGAAGTTCGAGAGCCAGGCCGCGTTGTCGCGATCGAAGACATCGTGGATGTCGAGCCCGCTCTCCTGCAGCGCGATGTAGGCGCTGTCCTGGCCGTCATTCAACTGGATCGCCTCGGGCCAGTTCGACAGCGGGTAGGGGTTGTGGACGATCGGATCCTCGAGTTGACAGACGGCGCTGCAACCGTCTCCTCCAACCGTGTTGCCGTCGTCGCATTGCTCTGCTGGCGGATCGAGAACGCCGTCACCACACGTCAGTATTTCGATCGTGCACACCGAACTGCACCCGTCCCCGTTCACGGTGTTGCCGTCGTCGCATTCTTCGAAACCCTCGTCGAGGGTGCCGTCGCCACAGAGCACGGGTGACGCGCCGCGCGCGAGGATGTACGGGATGCCGAAGCTTCCGTCGGCAAATTCCATCGAGCCCGAGCCTGTCTCTCCGCGTGCGATGGCGAGCGGGATGAACGCAGACGGGAACGAGTCGAACG
Organism: Deltaproteobacteria bacterium; assembly: GCA_024640705.1. Taxonomy (GTDB): domain Bacteria; phylum Myxococcota_A; class UBA9160; order UBA9160; family SMWR01; genus JACZVU01. The sequence continues at coordinate 3,764 of JAHEEJ010000187.1, read as the reverse complement.
CCTCGTGAACCGAACAACCCCAGTTGGAGAGATCCGCGTCCGTGAGCCCCTCGAGCGCGGAACTCTCGGCCACGATGTGGGCATCGTCGAAGCAGCCCGTGACGCCGGTAACGGTGAACGAGCCGAACTGATCGAATACGGGTACCGGCGTCAGCGGCGCAGTGCCTCCGTAGTAGCACGACAGGGTGGCGAACAATCCGGTCCCGTCGCCCGAAGTCGCGAAATTGATTCCGCGGTTGTTGAGTTCGCTACCGCCCTGGAGTTTGTGGGTCGCCGGATCAGTCCCGATCATCACGATGTTGCCCGTGATCACGCTGCTCCACACAGCTCGATTCGCCTCTGCTGCGTTGATCGGAGTTGTATTGCTTGTGCAGGTATCTCCGAGAATCAACGCCCGATAGCTGGCAAATTCTGCGGCCGTCATCGCCGCCCACTCCGCCTCGGTCGCGATATCGACGTTGAATCCGAGCGAGATTGCCTCCAATGCCTCACTGCTCTCGATGTCAGGGTAGACAGTGGTCTCGAGAATCAAGACGGAGCCTGCACCGGGGCTGGGTGTCGGTGTGGGCGACCCGCTCGGTGTGGTCGTCGGAGTCGCGGTCGGCGTAGCTGTCGGGGTTGCGATCGCAGTTGGCGTAGCCGTTGGAATCGCGGTCGACGTAGCCGTGGGTGCTGCGGTTGGCGTAGCCGTCGAAGTCGCGGTCGGTGTAGCCGACGGCGTGGACGTCGGCGTCGCGCTTGGTGTGGACGTCGGCGTCGCGGTCGGCGTGGCCGTCGGAGTCGCGGTCGGTGTAGCCGTCGGAGTCGCGGTTGGCGTAGCCGTCGGAGTCGCGGTCGGTGTAGCCGTGGGCGTTGCGGTTGGCGTGGACGTCGGAGTCGCGGTCGGCGTAGCCGTCGGAGTCGCGGTTGGCGTAGCCGTCGAAGTCGCGGTCGGTGTAGCCGTCGGGGTCGCCGTCGGCGTGGACGTCGGAGTCGCGGTTGGTGTGGCCGTCGGCGTCGCCGTCGGCGTGGACGTCGGAGTCGCCGTCGGCGTAGCCGTCGGCGTCGCGGTCGGAGTCGCGGTTGGCGTAGCCGTCGGGGTCGCGGTCGGTGTAGCCGTCGGGGTCGCGGTCGGCGTAGCCGTCGGGGTCGTGGTCGGCGTCGCGGTCGGTGTGGGTGTCGAGGTGGGCGTGGCCGTGGGTGTCGCGGCCGCAACTGTGAGCGTCTTGCTCAACTCGGCTGTGAATTCTGCACCCGGTTCGAGTCCGAAGTCCCAAGCGAATGCCGACTCGAACGGAGCTGGACCGGACGCGCTCTCGCGGTTCTGTAATCCGATCGGGATTTCCGAGTCGAGAATGGTGCTACTGATCTCACAGCAGATTGCGGCATCGAAGGACGAGGGTTGCGGAGACTGGATCTCGATGGTGGCTGTCGTTCCGCCGTCCACCTGCACGGCGGTGTTCCCGCCAGAAATCAGGATGCTGTCGTCGATCAGGGTACCGTTGAGCGCCCAGCTCGTAAGCATGTAGAGCCGACCCTGAAACCCCAGTTCCGAGGTCGACGCGATCGTCGCGGTTTCGCTCAGGATCGACGTGCCTCCCAAATCGCTCAGTCGAAAGACTGCGGTGGCGTCGACGGAGCCGGCCAGATCCCGGAACTGGATCACGATTTGCGGAATGGTCGGATCGACTCGCGCTGAGACGAGCTCGAAATTCGTGAATGCTTCGGCATTGCCGTTGAAGAGCGCGAAGCCTTCGAACGTGAGCTGGTTGACTCCGTTCACCGCGTACACCGCTGCGATCAGGGAACCGCCATCTTGACTGCTCGCGCTGACGGAGAAAACGGTATCCCCATCCGCGATCGTGCAGACCGAGGTCCCGGTCTGCTCCGGGCAGGGAGAACCCGCGGGGGGGGGCGTGGGCGTCGCGGTGGGTGTAGCCGTCGGAGTTGCGGTCGGCGTGGCCGTCGGGATCGCATTGACGGTGACGCTGACCGCGTCCGGGGTGCTGTCCGGCGTGCCGTAGGCATCCGTCGCCAGCAGTGTCACGGCGAAGATCCCGGGTGTATCGAATACGACGGGGCCGGGATTCTGTAAGTTGCTGTTGGTCGCCCCGCCGTCGAAATCCCAGAAAAAGCTCAATGGCGTGTCGTTTTCCGGATCGGTTCCCGTCGCCGTGAAGTTCACCGAACCCCCGGCGTCGATCTCGACAGCGCTGGTCGGGGTCTGGATCACACCGTCGGGTGCGAGATTGGCAACGGCGGTAAACGCGGTATCGCTGTTGTTGATGGTGCAGGACTGAACCCCCCCTGCTGGCACGGGCAGAACCTGACAGATGCTGTGAAATGTAATTTCATGATCACCCGGCGACGGATTGTTCCAGCTGAAGACGAGGGTCTTGGATCCCCCCTCGACGAGTCTGCCGCAGGCCCACCACGTACTGGTGTCCACGCTGCAACCGCTCGCGGTGATTTCTGGGGAGCTCGTGTCGATCCTTCGGCCGTCGATCTCGACCCTGATCCCTACTCCGATGTCGGTCGGAGTGCCGCCCGCGTCGACGTTTTCGATCCATACGCTGTAACCGATCGACGGCTGCGCTCTGGAAACCACGTTCGCGGGGGTCTGTGACACGAACTGGACGGAGAGTCCGTCGGCGCTCGCAGCCGACGCACCGAGCGCGGCGACCAGCCAAATGGCGAGAGCCCTCCGCCCGAGCCGAGACTTGATTTTTGCCGCCATGCCCGATGCCGTTTCCTTTGCGCCCGGCTGCCGCGGCGGGCGTCGCTGCAATTCGATATGGGTGGAAAACAACCCGATTTGCATTATGCCCCTAGGGATAGAGGAAGTCATGCATTTTTTCTGCGATCGGCTGAAATTAGCATCGCGATCCTGATGGGGCCCAAGAACTCCGCGCTGCCCAACAGCAGTCACCGACTCGCTGGCTCGGGCATGCTTCGACGCCCGCGCAACCTGCACTCGAGTTGCACATGGTGAGCATGTCGGAAGAGACGGCTCGGCTCGAATCGTGCGACGAACGGGGCGAAACGAGTTCACAATTGCGCGTCGGTTGACTCTCGATGGAGCGATTCGCGGGCGGGCAAAAACGGACGGCGATGCCCTACTCCCTTGAAATACTTGAATAAATGGGTTGACACCGAGATCGCAGGCTGATCCAATGGCGGGCGCTGCGCGGGTCGATCCAGCGCAGCAGAAGTCGTGCGAGCGAACCCATGAGCGACCACCAGGGCGCGCAGTATCCTAGGCGCGATGGTTGAGTCGTGTCTTTTTTGAATCGTCGGTTGGAGGATGGGACCTTGTATTCGCAGCCGCGGGCCGGGCGTTCAAAGGGTCGGCTGATCCGACGCGGTTGGATCTGCTTCGCGCTCGGACTCGCTCTGGCATTGTCAGCGCTGCAGGCGTCGGCCTCGGTGCAAAGCGAAATCGCCTTCCACCAGGGCGTCGTCGCATACGGCAGGGGAGAACTGGATGCCGCGCAGGCGGCCTTCGAAGCCGTGCTCGCCGAAGACGCCGAAGACACCGCGGCGATTCACTACCTCGGCCTGATCGCCGCGGAACGCGGCGATTTCGGCACGGCGATCACCCACTACCGCAGCGCGCTCGCGCTCGACCCCGACGACGTCGATTTCCGCTTCGATCTCGGTTCTGCACTGCTCGAAGCCGGCGAGACCGCCGCGGCGAGGGCCGAATTCGACAAGGTGCTCGCCGTCGAGCCCGATCGGGCCCACGCGCAGCTGTTTGCGGGCATCGGCGCGTTCCGAGCGGGCGC
>JAHEEJ010000186.1 GCA_024640705.1 Deltaproteobacteria bacterium | reverse complement strand
GCTCGCTCCGACCCACAAACTCGATGCTGCCCGCGCGCTGCTGAACGACGGCGTCGAAATCATCGAGCTGTCGATCGACGACTCCTGGGCGCGCGACGCGGGACCCAACTTCCTCGTCAACGCAGCGGGGGAGATCGCGGGATCGACCTGGGAGTTCAACGCCTGGGGGGGAAAGTACGACCCCTACGACCAGGACGCGCTGATGGGATCGCGCATCCTCGAACTCGCGGGCGTCCGGGAATACGCGTCGAAACTCGTCGCCGAAGGCGGCGGCGTCACGGTGGACGGCGAGGGAACCGTGATCACGACCGAGACCTGCTTTCTCAACCCGAACCGGAATCCCCATTGGACCCGAGCGGAGGTCGAAGCCGAACTCTGTCGCACGCTCGGCGCAGAAAAGATCATCTGGATCCCGGGCGATGTGACCGACGACGAGACCGACGGGCACGTCGACGGAATCGCCGCGTTCATCGAGCCCGGCCGGGTGCTGGTGGAAGTCAATTCGGACAAGACCGACCCGCATTATGAAATCGGGCAGATCAATATGGCAGCGCTGAAGGGCCAGAAGGACGCCAAAGGCCGCGAACTGCAGCTCGAATTCATTGAGGAAGGCATCTATCACCCCGGCGTGTGGAACGGCGGCTGCAGCTCCTACGTGAACTCGTATCTCGCGAACGGTGCGGTGATCATCTCGGGTTACGGCTACGACCGCGACGGCGCCGCCCTCGAGACCTACCGCAGCCTGTATCCGGAGCGCGAGATCGTTCAGGTCCAGATTCACGACATCGCGGTTGGAGGTGGCGGCGTGCACTGCATCACGCAACAGCAGCCCGCGCCCATCGCCTAGCCCGCATGTCCAACCGGCAGAAGATTGGCCTCCGCAAGGCGCCGTCGGCGACGCGAAAGCGCGGCCGGGAGCGCCGCAAGCTGCTGTTGCAGGCCACCTACGATCTGTTGTGCGTGCGGCCGGTCGAGGACATCTCGTTTCGCGACATCGCCGATGAGGCGGGTGTTCCCGAGGGCTCGGCCTACCACTTCTTTGCGAACCGCTTCGACGTGTTTTCGGCGCTCGCAGAGGAACTCAGCGGCCAGTTCGTCGAAGCCCATCGGCGCAAGGTGCCGCCGTCACGACGCAAGAGCTGGCAGGCACTCGCCGAACACCTGGTCGATGTGGGTGCGAAGGTCTATGCGGAAAACCCGCCCGCGCGCCAACTGCTGATCGGCGGCAAGACGCCGCCCGAAGTCAAACAGGCCGACCGGCTCAACGACCGAGCGGTCGGCAACGTGATGTACGAGGTGTTCGCCGAGCACTTCGAGCTGCCCGAAACCGAAGAGATGCGAAAGGCCTTCTACTACTTCATCGAAATCACGGATTTGATCTTCACATTGTCCGTGATCGAACACGGCGAAATCACCTCCGAAATGCTCGCGGAAGCCAAACGAGCGGGCACCGGCTACCTGGGCACCTACCTCGAATAACCAGTCTGGGTACAAACCGCTGCAAGAAGCGGAGCGGTGCGCCCCATATGCGCTTTTCCCGTATGCTTGGGTGATGCGGAAAATCGCACTCGCGCTCGGCTGCGCGTGGCTCGCGGCCACAGCAAACGCCGATTCAATCTCCACGGACCGACCCGGCCAGTCGAATTCGCCGAGTGTCGTGGCGCCCGGGACCATCCAACTCGAGGGAGGATTCACGTTTCAACGAGAGACGGATGGTGGCGATCCGAATACGAATACCTTCACCGTACCCGGAGCCCTGCTCCGCGTGGGGTTGCTGTCTTTTCTCGAAGCCCGCGTGCTTGCGGATGGCTTCGTATACGAGGAGCGCAGCGGCGACAACAACCGCTCGAGCGGGAGCGATCTCACGCTGGGCAGCCGTGCGCGCCTGTTCGATCAAAAGGGCATCCGGCCCGCGACCGCGCTCGACTTCAACTTGAGCCTCCCAACCGGAAGTGACGCTGTAACGAGTGATGGCGTCGACCCGGGCGGCACGATCATCTTCGCTTGGGACTTGAACGAGCGATTCACCGCGCTCGCCAATCTCGGACTCGCGTCGACGAGCCTCGGCAAGGACGACTCGCGCCGCGCCTTCCAGGTTGCGCCGACCTATTCACTGATCGCATCCATCACGGAGCGCGCGGGCATTTTCGTCGAGTACTACGCGACGTTCAGTGACGAGGGCATCGCCGACGAGCACGCGATGGACGGGGGGTTTACCTGGCTCGTCAGCGACGATCTGCAGCTCGATCTTTCGGCGGGCGCCGGGCTCAACCGCGCCGCGCCCGACTTCTATGTATCGGTGGGCGCGGCCTGGCGCTTCTTTCTGCCGTCGCGTTAGCGGGGGCGGTCCCGCTTCAACTCGCGCACTCGATACAGGTATTCGTATAGGGAAGGACCTCGAGGCGTTTGGGCGCAATCGGATCGCCGCACTGCATGCACTCGCCGTAGTTCCCCTGTCGAATGCGCACGAGGGCGGCTCGAATCTGCTCGATTTCGACCCGCTCAGAGGCGTTGAGTTTTTCGAGCACCTCTTCGTTCTCTTTCTCGCTGGCTCGATCGGTCCAATCCCTCGAACCCGGATTTCGCAGATCGGACTCGATCCTGGAGACCCTCACGCCGAGCATCGAGAGTCGTTCCTCGAGCGATCGCTTCGCTTCTTCCAGATCCATGGATTGTCTCCTATGCGATGGGCAGCGAGGCCAGCGGCCGCAACGGGACAGCTCCCATCCGGTGATACTAGGTCAATTCTCGCGCATGCATTCACGGGCTTCAATCGGCCTTTCAGGGGCATTCGGCCTTCCGGGGGCGAAAGAGCGGGTCCACCGCACCGTCCCCCACGAGCCGAAATGGCCCCCAGCGCGGCGGGCGCGCGATGCGATGCCGTATCTTCCCGACCGGGTGCCGCGCAAATCACGCCGCGCCGAGTGGCCAGCGAGTAGCCGACTCATGAGAGCAGACCTCACCATCCTACCCGCAACCGAGGACGGACAGCTGGCCGAAATCCAGGAGCTCGCCCACGCGATCTGGCGTGAGCACTACCCGGGCATCATTTCACCCGAACAGATCGAATACATGCTGCAGGCGGGATACAACCTGGACGCACTGCGCCGAGATTTGACGCAAGGCCAGATCCGCTACGACCGCGCGCTGATCGATGGAACGTTGGTCGGCTTCTCGGCCTACGGGCCGCATTCGGACGCGGGCGCGCTGATGCTCCACAAGCTCTATGTCGATGCCGCGCGGCGAGGCCGAGGCTGCGCGCGCAAACTCGTAGCAGCCGCCTGCGACTATGCGCGGGCGAATGCGTTCGATCGCGTCGTCTTGCGCGTCAACAAAGGCAACCACATCGCCATCGCAGCCTACGAACGAATCGGCTTCACCAAACGCGGGCCGATCGTCTCGGACATCGGAGGCGGATTCTGCATGGACGACTACCTGATGCAACTCGACCTCTGACGCAATCACAGGCCCCGTGACATGACGATGCGTGTTCACAGCTTCGAACCCATTTCCGACGCGGCGAGTCGCGTGCTGATCCTCGGCTCGATGCCCGGCAAGGCGTCCCTGCGCGCCGAGCAGTACTACGCACATCCCCAGAACGCCTTCTGGAAGATCCTCGGGGCGCTGTTCGACTTCGATCCCGGCGCCGCCTACGAGACCCGGACCGCGCAGCTGCGCGCGAGCGGAATCGCGCTCTGGGACGTCATGCGATCCTGTATTCGCGAGACGAGCCTCGATTCGGACATCGAAGAGGCTTCGATCATCGCGAACCCGTTTGGCGATTTCCTGAACGACCACCCCGAGATTCACACCGTCTGTTTCAACGGAGCCAAGGCAGAGTCAGCGTGGCGGAGGCACGTGCTTCCACGGTTACGCGAGGCGGGCGACATCGCCTACCACCGCCTCCCCTCCACGAGCCCCGCCAACGCATCGATCCGCTACGAGGACAAATTCGAGGCCTGGAGAGCCGCACTCGCGCTGCCCGACACGCGCTAGGCGAGCTCTGGTATCCTTGGGCGGAATCTGAGCTTCGAGGAGGAAAGTGTGATGAGTTCGAGCCAGGCGAGTGAATTCGACGCAGCCCGATGCCCCATCTGCGGGGAATTGAACGAGTGCGCAACGGCCGCAGACCCGGATGCAACCGAGTGCTGGTGCGAGGCGGTGAAATTCCCACAAGACCTGCTCGCACGTGTGCCCGAAAGCGCGGTTGCTCGCGTGTGCGTCTGTCGACGTTGCATCGAGAATCATCACAAAGAGAATCCGAAATAATGTCGAGCCGGAAAGAAGATCGGAACGAGTTCCGGATCTTCGGCGTGGTTCAGGAAGCCGAGACGGGCCGGCCGCTCCCGAACCTCGTGGTCCGCGCGTTCGATCGCGATCTGATCTTCGACGACAAGCTCGGTTACACGAACACGGACGACGACGGATGCTTCGAGATCCGCTTTGGAATGGGGCGTTTTCGGGATCTCTTCGAATCGAAACCAGACCTCTACCTGCGAATCTTCGACCGGGACGGCATCCGCTTGATCCACGAAACCACCGACGCGATCCGCTGGAACGCGTCGAAGAACGAGCAGTACCAGATCCAGATCCCCGCAAGCGCTCTGGCCTGAACGACGACGCGAGCAAACGGTTGGGTGCAGTCAGGGGCGATCGATCAGCCCTTCACCGCCTGTTCCCAGTTCTGTCCATCGAACAGCTTCACTGGAATCGAATCGATGTTCACGCCATCCAGGCATCGGAGGTTGATGTCCACCTTCTCCGGCTCGCTCCGAGAATGTCTGAACGCAGAGATTCCGCAGCTCTCACAGAAGTAGTTCTTCGAAGTCATCGTCCCGAACTGGTAGTTGCGAATCACCGCCTCGGTGGTCAGCAGCCTGAACTGCTCGGGCTCGACGTGCCAGTGCAGGTAGGCGGTCTTCGAACAGATCGAGCAGTTGCAGACTGTCACATCCTCGATCTCTCCCTCGACTTCGAAGCGAACCGCTCCGCAATGACAACCGCCCTCGTAGATGGCCATTTCAGTACTCCTTCTGTCGCGTTCGAGACATGGTGGCCCGCCCGACCCAGCGGGACAAGGTCTGCGGCGCATCCGACCGTCCAATCGAGTCGCAATTCGTGTTAGTCTCCGTGCCCGAAAGGCGACATCCCACGCGAGGCGCCCGGGCGCACCAAGCCGAGCGGGATGCAGAACGAGCACAGGAGATCTCGAGATGGCACACGAGAGCGAATACGACGACGCGTTGGTCACGCTGCTGGAGCTGATCTGGGGCGAGGGCTACATGGCCCCGGGCGGCGAGGGCAACGTCGAGAAAATCGCCGAGGGTCTCGACATGCGGGACAAGCGCGTGCTCGACTTCGGCTGCGGAATCGGCGGTCCCGCGTTCTTTCTCGCGCGCAATTACGGAGCCAACATCGTCGGGATCGACCTCGAGTCACAGCTCATCGAACGCGCCAAGCAGAGCGCGAAGAAACATGGCCTGGAGGAGCAGACCGAATTCCGGGTGGTCGAAGCGGGACCGCTCGAATTTCCCGAAAATTCATTCGACTACGTCGTGAGTTCGGGCGCGTTGACGCAGATCACGGAGAAGCTCGAGGTGCTCAAAGAAATGCTTCGCGTGCTCAAACCCGGCGGGGTGTTCTCGTGTTACGACTGGATGAAGGGTGAGCGCGAGTACAGCGAGGACATGCACTACTGGTTCAAGCTCGAGGGACTGACCTACGGACTGGATACCCCGAAGCGCTACGACGAAACCCTCCGCGAAGCGGGATTCGTCGATGTCTCGGTCAAAGAGAGATCCGACTGGTATCGCAAGAAGGTGAGAGAGGAGTACGAGCGGTTGAGCGGCGAACTCTATCCGCGCGCGGTCGAACTCATCGGCAAGCAGAACGCGGACCACCGGGTGGAGAACTGGCGCGCAATGATGGTGGTCTGCGACAACGGCGAATTGCGCCAGGCCTACTCGCGCGGCACCAAGCCCTGAGGCCCCAAAAGGGAGCGGGGCCGGCACCCGCGCGGACCCAATTCCGTCGCGAGTACCGACCCCTTTTGGCCTTATCTGAGTTACAAGGAGAGGTTCACAGTGCTTCAGGAACTGAGACTCCCCGCGGCGAGTGGCGGTTCCCGGTTTTTTTGATTTTTTTTGCGGATTCGAAAACCGCTGAGAAAACAAATAGATAGGGTTTTGTGACGGAGCCCTCGGGCGGAGCTTCTCAGACCTTCGGCGCGAACTCGGCGTCGAGGATCTCGAAGACGCCCTCTTCCAGCTCGGGGCGGCCCGCGAGCTGGTGGTCGAGGCAGCGCGCGGCCGCGAGCACGTCCGAGAGCACGGGCTCGAGCAGCGCGAGGGTCTTCGGGCTCGCGGCGATCGTGAGCTGCAGCGCTTCACGCCCCATCGAGACCTCGGCATCGGCCTTGCTCTTGTTGATCGCCGCCCAGCAGGCCACCGCGACGTCGAAGCTCTCGTCGCTCGACGGCGGCTCGATGCCCCGGAAATCCCCGCTGTCGGGCCACGGCGCGCGGTGGATGCTCTGCTCACCCTTCTCTTCCGCGAACACCCACGACCAGACTTCTTCGCTGATGTAGGGCAGAAACGGCGCGAACTGCCGGAGCAGCACGTCGAGGCCAAGGCGCAGCGCGGCCACCGCCGACCCCCGGTCCGCCGCCTCGCCGGCACCCTCGGCTCGGGCGCGATGCTTGACGAGCTCGAGATAGGTGTCGGTGAAGTGGGTCCAGAAGAAACTCTCGGTTTCCTTCAGCGCAACGGCCTGGTGGAAGTCTTCGAAACTGCTCGTGTTGCGCTCGACGAGGTCGCGGAGTTTCGCGACGAACGAACGGTCGAGTTCGTTCGCGATCGGATGCACGTCGGCGGTCTGCGAGAGCACGAACTTGCCCGCGTTGAAGAGCTTGGTCGACAGCCGCTTGCCGACCTTGAAGATCTTCGGGTCGGCGGTGGTGTCCGTGCCGAGCCGCGCGATCGACGCCCAGTAGCGCACACCGTCGGCGGTGAACTGTTCGAGCAGCGGCAGCGGCGTCTGAACGTTGCCCGC
>JAHEEJ010000185.1 GCA_024640705.1 Deltaproteobacteria bacterium | reverse complement strand
CGACGGCCACCCCGACGCCCTCGGCGACCCCGACCACTTCACCGACGCCCACGGCGACGCCGACACCCACTGCGACGCCGACCGCGACAGCCACGCCGACCGCGACAGCCACGCCGACCGCGACAGCCACGGCGACCGCGACGGCCACGGCGACCGCGACGGCCACGGCGACCGCGACACCGACGGCTACGCCGATTGGCGAACTCGACCACTACCTCTGTTACAAGGCCGGGAATGCGTGGGGCTCGGACAAGTTCCCGAAGACCGACGTGACGCTTTCCGATCAGTTCCAGGATCGAACCGCGACGCTGATCAAACCCGTGCAGTATTGCAATGCGGTCGACAAGAACGGCGAGGGCGTCGACAACCCGACCTCACATCTGACCTGTTACAAGGTCCAGAAGCCGGTCAAGCTCAATCCGCAGGTGATCACGACGGACCAATTCGGTCAGCAAGAGCTGAACGTGCTGAAGCGGACGACCAAGCTGTGTGTTCCCACCCAGCAGATCGATCAGCCCATGGCCGCGGGGATGACCGCCTCGGTTGGCGTCCCGATGCCCTCAGACCCTGACCACTTCGACCTGTACAAGGCCAGGACCACACCGGGCACGCCGAAGTTCGAAAAGATCGAGGTAAACCTCGTGGATCAGTGGATCGATGAGGACGTGGATCTGATCAAGCCTGTGCGGCTCGGCGTTCCGACGGACAAGAACGAAGAGGGCATCATCAACGTCAACTCACGTTTGACCTGCTACTCGCTGAATGCCTCCAAGTTCCAGAAGAGGGACGTACAAATCGAGAACCAATTCGGGCAGTTCAGCTTGACGGTGAAGAAGCCGAACATGCTCTGCGTGCCGTCCACCGAGCAGATCCCCAACGGGACCTGATCGCGCTTCGGGTCGCTAAACCCGGCGATCCGGGTGCCGGAGCCTCGGGCACACAGGGCGAGTGTTCGTAGAGTCCAGCTACGAGCAGAGCTGAGTGCCGCTGCTGGTATGCTCATGGGATGGGCAACCCTGCGGTAGCACGTCCGACGGCGGCGTCCGCGATCCATCCGATCCTGGAGCGACCGCGTTGCAGATGCTCCTGAAGAAAGCGGGCCTCGTCCTTTTCGGCGTGTTGGTCGCGGCACTGGCCGGCGAGCTGTTCCTGCGCGCGATCGGCTTCGGGCAGCAGACGCCGCAGATGAGCTTCGGCGTGAGGGCCAAGCAGGCGCTGGAGCGGGGCTACTTCGAGACCGATCCGACGCTCTTCTGGAAACCCCGCCCGAATCGCAATCCGCGCTTCCAACGCGCGGCCAACCTCGTCCACCCCGACTCCCCGATCGCTCCGCGCGGAACGCGCCGGCGGCTGATCGTGCTGGGAGATTCCTGCTCGCGTCTCGTCACGAGCGGGCTGCCCTATTCGGCATCCGTTCAAGCCGAACTCGGGAGCGATGCTTGGGAGGTCTTCAACGCGAGCGTCCCCGGCTACTCGTCCCATCAAGGGCTTCGCTGGCTGCAATCGCAGCTGCTCGCCGCCAACCCCGATGTCGTCGTGATCTATTTCGGCTGGAACGATCACTGGCGCACACCCGGACGGACCGACCGGGAGTACGAACGATCGATCCGGCCGGGCCGCATCCGCTTGCTCAACCTGCTGAGCCGCCGCCCCGACCCACCGCCGTTTCGCGTTCCGCGCGACGAATACCGCGAAAACCTGCAATCGATGATCGATGAGGTGGTCCGGGCGGGCGGGCGGGTCGTGCTGATCGCTGCGCCGTACCGATTCGTCGAGAAGAACCAGCGGCGCTATGTGCAGGACGCCTATCTCCTGCCCGAAGACGACGCACTTGCGATCCACCGCTCGTATCTGGACATCGTTCGAGAATTCAGCGGCCAGGAAGGCGTCGCGATCGTCGGAGCCGATGTCATCTTCGACACGCTGGGCGAAGCCCCTCCGTTGCTTCGCGACGACGGGATCCACTTCACCAACGAAGGCCAGCGCGTGATGGGCGCGTTGATCGCGGAGCAGATCAGGAGCGGAGCGGGCAGCGATGGGACCGCCGCGCCAGCCCTGTTGAACGCCGCGCGCCGCGCCCTCGCTTCGGCAAACACAAACGGGGGCGTTGGTGAGTATTCACCCCCCGAGTAGGGTGTTGGTGAGTCTTTGCCCCTGAATCTAGGGGTGAATATTCACCCACGTCCCCGCTGCGCCACTCGCACCCCGGGGATCTCCGCCGCCGCGCGCAGGCCGCTGGTGAGCGCAGATTCGAGGTTTGGGCCGACGAGATAGTCGCCCGCAAAAAAGAGCCGCGGTGAGCGATCGATGCGGCGGCGGAAGCGGATCAGGCTCGTGAGGTAACCCGGGTGGAAGATCGGGTGCATCGGATCGGTGCGCGAAATCGCACAATCCTGGGGCACCAAGTGCCCGACCGGTGTGCGCGCGAGTTCCCGGTCGACGAAATCCGCGATCTCGGAGTCGGTCGCTTCCCAGAGTCGATCGGTTGCACGGGTGGCGAGTGTGGCGCGCAGCAGGCCCGCACCCGGAGGTGCAAAACCGGGTTTGCGATGTTCGACAGCCAACGCCGCGAGGCCCATCGCGGCCGATCGCGGGAACGATGCCGTGTCGAAGGAGAGCGTCCGCGGCGCTCTCTCGAACATCAGCGACGCCGTGATCTCCCGCGTGTAGTGGATTTGCTCGAAAAAACCGCGCTCGCCGGGGGTGAGCTTGGGACAAAGCGCCGCCACCTCGCAGCCGGGCAAGGCGACCACGACCGCGTCGGCCATCACCCATCCCGCCAGGCCGTCGCGCCGGTAGTGGACGCGCGCGCCATCGGTTTCGGTTTCGATGCACTCGACCTCACAGCCGAGTCGAAGCGGAATCTCTTCGGCCAGGCGATCGGTGAGCACCCCCACTCCGCCCTTCAAGATCTGTCGACGGACTCCGCCAAACTCGGACCGCAACGCCGTCCAACCGAAGGCCCGAGAGAGTTGCTCGGGCGCGCAACCAAAGCGGCGCGCGAAGTAGGGTGCCATGTAGTTGTCGAGGCACTCCCGCCCCACCATGCGATCCAACGCCGACGAGAGATTTTCGCCGTCGAGTTCCGCGGCCCGCTCCGGGTGTTGGCGTTCGAGCTTCCGCCAGATCAGCGCGAACTCGGCAGCCAGGGTCAAGAGCCGCGCTTTCGCTCCCGCCGAAAGCAACTGCGACAGGACCCAGGTGGTGGGCGAGTCGAAATCCGCGCGCTGAAACCGGCCATCGCGCAGAACGACTTCTCCCCCGCTGGGAATTTCGCGGAGGCGATCGCCGATGCCGAGTTTCCAGGCGATGGCGCGCAGGTTGTGATCGCCGCTGTCGAAGCGCGTTGGACCCGATTCCAGCGTGAACCCATTGCGGATCTCGCTTCGCGTGCGGCCGCCCGATCGCACACCCGCCTCGAGCACTTCGACTTCGTGTCCAGCGCGGCGCAATTCCCACGCGCAGCTGAGACCGGCGGGACCCGCCCCCACGACGACGACCGAATTCATTCAGCCACTCCCGTCGACGAGCGAACGTTCGACCGCCTCGATCAACGCGCTGGGCGGAAACGGCTTGAGCAGGAAGAAGCCGTCGCTCGCGCGCAATTGGGATCGAAGCGAATCGGAGAGTTCGGCGCCGCTGGTCAAGATCACCCCGATCTGCGGTTGCTCTGCAGCGAGCACCTCGAGCACGGCGCCCGCGCCGTCGGGACCGATCGCTGCGTCGAGCACGATGGTGTCGATCTCCGAGGGGGTTTTCCGCAACACGTCGATCGCGGTCTTGCCGTCCGCCGCAGACACCACTGCGTACCCCCGCTTCTCGAGTACGCGAACGAGCACGCGGAGAAGCTGGGATTCGTCTTCGGCGATGAGTACGCGAGGCAAAGCGACCACTGCGACGCATTCTAACCTGCAGCCGGGCAAGTGGACCATTCTCGAGGCGATTGGGGGACGTTTCAGCGGGATCCATTTGCCAATAAGCGAAACTAAAGCGAAACTGAAGCATGCCCTCCCCCCCTTCTGACTACGTCGAGCTCCGCTGCCGGAGCGGATTCACGTTCCTCGAGGCGGCCTCCAATCCCGAAGACCTCGCCGACCGCGCGGCAGAGCTCGGCTATTCCGCGCTGGCGCTCGGGGATGTCGGTGGCGTCTACGGCATCCCCCGCTTTCACCGGGCGGCGAGCGCCGCGGGGCTCCGGGCCATCGTCGGTGCACAGATCTTCGTCGCCGAGCCGAATGCGCGGCCAACTCCCCTGCTCTTGTTGGTCGAGACCCAACGAGGATACGCTAATTTGTGTCGAATTCTGACGGCGAGCCACCGGCGCGCGGCAAAAGGAGAAACCCTCAATCGCTGGGAGGAGATCGAAGAGTGCGCCGAAGGACTCACCGCCTTGGCACGCGGAGACGCCTCGCTCCAACGGTCGGTGCTCGACCGCGCCAACGCGATCTTCGGGCGCGGTCGACTCTGGGTCGATGTCTCGCGCCATCTCGATCGCGCCACCGAGGCCATGGGTCGCCGGGCGGTGGCACTCGCAGAAGCCACGCGCGTTCCCGTCGTCGCCACCAACGACGTGCGCCACGCGCGACCCGAGGGGCGCCAACTCTTCGACGCGCTGACCTGTCTGCGCTGGAAGACCTCTCTGGATCGAGCGGGCCGCCGCCTCGCCATCAACGCCGAGCGGCATCTGCGCTCGCCCCGCGAAATGGCAGCGTGTTTCGCCGATCGGCCCGCCTGGATTCGCGCCACCCGCGAGATCTCCGAGCGCTGCGCGTTTGGTCTGGAGAATCTCGGCTACCGCTTCCCCCTCTACCCCGTTCCCGTCGGAGAAACCCAGGCCTCCTACCTTCGACACCTCACCTGGCGCGGAGGCCGCGCCCGTTATGGCTCACCCCTCCCTCCACGTGCTCGTGCACAACTCGAACGCGAACTCCGACTGATCGAAAAACTCGGCCTGGACGGCTACTTCCTGATCGTCCACGACATCGTTCAGTTCGCACGCAATCAGAAGATTCTCGTCCAGGGACGTGGCTCCGCGGCCAACAGCGCCGTGTGTTACTCACTCGGCATCACCGCCGTCGATCCGGTGGGAATGGATCTGCTCTTCGAGCGTTTTCTCTCCGAAGAGCGCGGCGAGTGGCCCGACATCGACCTCGATCTGCCTTCGGGTGAGCCGCGCGAGAAGGTCATCCAATACGTCTTCGACAAATACGGGGCGCGCGGCGCGGCGATGACGGCGGTCGTGATCACCTACCGCACACGCATGGCCGTGCGCGAGATGGGCAAGGTGCTCGGCGTGGCACCCGACGCCATCGACCGCCTCGCCAGGGCGATCGCCAAACTCGAGCATCGCGAGAGTCTCGACGAGCTCGAGAGTTTGCTCGAGCAGGCTGGCGTCGACCCCAGGTCTCCGCGCATCGCCACACTGCTCGACCTGGTCGATCGCGTGCGCGGGTTGCCGAGACATCTGGGACAGCACACCGGTGGCGTGGTGATCTCTGCGGGACGCCTCGACGAAGTCGTCCCGATCGAGCCCGCGACGATGGCCGGGCGCCGCGTCGTGCAGTGGGACAAAGAGGATTGTGCGGACCTCGGGATCGTCAAGATCGACCTGCTGGGGCTCGGCATGCTCGCCGCCATCGAAGATACGATCGGACTCGTCCGCGACCACGAGGGCGTGACGGTCGACCTCGCCCATCTGCCCGCAGACGATCCCGCCACCTACGCGATGATTCGCCGCGCCGATACCATCGGCACCTTCCAGATCGAAAGCCGCGCCCAGATGGCGACCCTGCCCCGCATGCAGCCCGCGTGCTTCTACGACCTCGTCGTAGAGGTCGCGATCATCCGCCCGGGCCCCATCGTCGGGCAGATGGTGAACCCCTATCTCAATCGCCGCGCGGGGCGCGAGCCGGTCACCTATCCGCACCCGTCCCTGGAGCCGATCCTCGCGCGCACGCTCGGCGTGCCGCTGTTTCAAGAGCAACTGCTTCGCATCGCGATGGTCGCGGCGGGCTTCAGCGGCGGCGAGGCCGAGGAGTTACGCCGTGCAATGGGATTCAAGCGCTCCGTCGAACGCATGGATCGCCTCGAGTCACGGCTCCGAAGCGGCATGAGCGAACGCGGCATCCTCGGCGACGAACAGCAGGCGATCGTGCGTGGGATCCACTCTTTTGCGCTTTACGGGTTTCCGGAATCCCACGCCGCGTCCTTCGCGCTGATCGCCTACGCGTCGGCGTTTCTCAAAGCCCATCACCCGGCCGCATTCCTGGCCGGCTTGCTCAACGCCTACCCGATGGGCTTCTACAACCCGGCCACGCTGGTCAAGGATGCCCAGCGGCACGGTGTCGAGGTGCGGCCGATCGACGTCGCGCACTCGGATTGGCGCTGCACGCTCGAGGCGCCGCGCCATCTGAAGGCATTCCCTCCCGTGCGACTGGGTCTGCGTTTTGCCAGTGGGTTGCGCCGAGAGACGGGCAGCGCGATCGAAGTCGAGCGAAACGCCGAGGCCTTTGGCAGTGTTGCCGACCTCACCCGGCGCGTGGCATTTCGGCGCGCTGAAATCGACACCCTCGCCGAGCTCGGCGCGCTCGCGAGCATCGATCGCGCCGCGCACAGCCGGCGCGCGGCGCTTTGGCAGGTGGCCGCGCTCGAGCGCAATCCCGATTCGCTCTTCGCGGGCCTGCCCCCGGCCCAGGAGGCTTCGCCGCTACCCGAGATGTCTGCGTTCGAACAGACGCTCGCCGACTACCGGCACAGCGGCCTCACCACGGGCCCGCAGATTCTCAGCCATCTCCGACCGACGCTATGCGAAAGGGGAGTCTTGTCCTCCGCCGATCTGAAGAGCGTGGCCAATGGACGCCGGGTCAAGACCGCGGGACAGATCATCGTTCGCCAGCGGCCGCGATCCGCCAAGGGGTTTTGCTTTCTGACCCTCGAGGACGAGACCGGCACCTCCAACGCGATCCTCACGCCCCAGATCTTCCGTCGCTTTCGCATCCCGCTGCACCACTCGGCCATCGTCCAGATCGAGGGGCCGATCCAGAACCAGCAGGGCGTCATCCAC
>JAHEEJ010000184.1 GCA_024640705.1 Deltaproteobacteria bacterium | reverse complement strand
GGATAGGGGAACATGTCGAGCGCGTAGAACTTGGGCTTGCTGGGGTCGATCTTCGCGGCAAAGACCGCGTGCTCGCGCCAATGGGCCTGCCATTTCGGCTCGATCGCCTTGGGTTCGTACGGCATGGGCACGGAGGGTGCCCGTGCAGGGCCGGAGAGTCAACGACACGGCCGATCGAAGCTCGCGGGCAGGGCCGCTGAGCCCTCTCGTCTAGGCGTCTCGCCGCAAGCGGGTCGCGACCTTCGGTCGAAAGATCGAGTAGAAGGCCGGCACGATCGTGATCGCGCCCAGCATGTTGATGACCATCAGCACGACCAGCAACTGGGCCATTTCGGCCTGAAAGCGGAGGGTCGAAAACATCCAGAGCGCGATGCCTCCGACGATCGTCGTCGCGGTGAACGTCACCGCCATGCCGGTGGTCCGGATGGCCTTGCGGATCGCCTGGTCGAGATCGGCGGTCGCAACGGCCTCCTGCCGAATGCGGTCCACGATGTAGAACGCGTAATCGACGCCGATGCCCACGCCCACCGCCTGGACGGGGAGCGTATTGATGTTGAGGCCGACATTTCGCGCCGCCATATAGGCCAGCGACATCATCGTCGCGGTCGCAACCTGCAACAGGATGATCCCGCCGCTGGGAATCGACCGGTAGGTGATCGAATGAAGTGTGAAGATGACGCAGAAGATCAGTGCGATGTTGGCGACGTGGCTGCGCTCGACCTCTTCGTTGATCGCGGCCAGCAGCCCGATGTTTCCGCCCGCCATCACGAAGCGCACACCGCGCGTCCAGGAGCCGGTCGACTGATGGGCGGGCGTCGGGTCCACGTCCTTGAGATCTGCGACCAGCAAGTCCACGCTGTGAACCGCGACGGCACGGATACCGAGCTTGGTGTTCTCCCACCAATAGTCGACGTCTGCATTCGACCAGTCCGCGAGGCGATCGGGCCAGCCGGTGCGATCGGCGGCGATCGCGTCGCGGCGAAATTCGTCGATCCAATCGGGCAATGGCTCGACGGCGGACTGAACGGGTTCCGCGCGGTAGGAGCCGTCTGCCTGGCGAACGCGGACCGTGAGGGTGTGATGTCTCGGAGGCAGGATGGGACCTAGCAGGTAGTACCCCGTGTCGATCAGGTGCTCTCGATCGAAAAAGCCCGCGTTCGCGCGCGCCTCGTCGCGATCGAGCCGAATCGAAATTTCGCCCAGCGGGTTTGCTTCGATGAATTGCTCGGCGAAACCGCGCACTCGTTCGATGGTCTGGCCCTTGTGATCCGGATAGAAGAACGAAACTGCCGCGAGCTTGCCGTCATCGGTAATGTAGGGGCGCAACAAGCCGGGCGATCCGCCCTGCCGAAGTTGAAAGATCATCGCGCGAACCGAACCCGAGTCGTCCGGAACAAAGCGCCACTTCGGATCGCCGTAGTGGTTGTTCATCCAGTAGTCGCGCAGGATCGGAACGATCGAGGCCGATGCGCCGAGGTCGGTGTGCTTGCGAAGATGGCGCTCGAGATCTTCCATCGCCTGGATCGGGCGGGCGTCCGTATTGGCGTTGGCTCGGCTTCCCTCGGCGAAGACGACCAGCGAGTCGACACCGCCAAAGCGCGTGCCGATCTCGGCGGTGGCTCGGTTCCAGGCGTGGTCCGGCCATAGCAGTGGCGTGCCGGGTGCCGCCTCGCCAATCACGGAACGGGTGAGTGCGACATACGATGAGCCGGCGAAGAGCGCGACGGTGACGCCTGCGATCGCGTACTTCCAGCGGGGGTGGGTGGCCGCGTCGCCGACGAGTCTGGTGAAGCGAGTCATGAATCGCGGCACGAAGTGGCGGTGATCGGTGGGCGGGGGGAGATAACAGATCATCACGGGGTGCAGGATCTCGACGGTCGCAATGATCGACACCACCCAGAATGCACCGACGATTCCGAGGTTCTGCATCAGCGGAATCGTGGTCAGCAAGACCACGAGCAACCCCGCGACATCGGTGGCGACGCCGAGCGTGCCGGGGACGATCAACTCTCCCATTGCGACCGTCGCCGCTTCCCGCTTGGCGAGCGCGGGATCGCCGAGGCGCGGGAGGCAGCGCTCGTAGTTCTCGAAGAAGCGCTCGGCCATCTGAACGGTGTGCGAGACGGCGCGCGCGGTGATGATCATCGGAATCACGAGGATCAGGGGATCGAAGGGGATCCCCATCCAGCCCGCGAAGCCCAGGCCCCAGATCACCGTCATCAGCGCGGAGAGCGCCGGGATCAGCACGCCGTGCCAGCGGCGGAAGTAGAGCCACAAGAGTGCGAAGACCAGCAAGATCGCAGCGATCACGTAGCGCGTGATTTCGAACGCGTGCGCGAGCACCCAACCCGTCAGGATGGGTTCGCCCGAGATGTGAATCCGGATCCCGTCGCTCTCCAGATCTCGCTTGATCTGTTGAACGTGATCGAACACCGCCTCGTAGACGCGCGCATTGCTGAGTCGATCGGTCACGAAGCCCGCCGTGATCAGCGCACCCTTCTCGTCGGGTGAAACCAGCCGCCCGAAAATGAGAGGGGCATTTTCGCGCACCCGCTCGCGCAGCCGTTCGACCGCACCTGGGGTATCGAGCTCTCCCTCCATCAAGGCGCCGGCGTCGATGGATCCGTCGGCTCCGAGCTCCACCACGCGCACGCTCGGGTGGGCGATCGAGCTGACCTGGTCGTGATTGACGGGATACGGGGGGTACGCGCGGTCGAGCCGGTCCCGGATCTCTTGCACGCTGAGCGCTCGCTCGCGCTCGAGCCGATCGCGCAGCGCCCGTCGCTGATTGGTGTGGCTCTCGAATCCGCCGCCGTCCAGGCGCCGCGTGACTTCGCGAATCACGCGAAGCCGTTCGGGTGTGAAGATCGTACCGTCTGCCACCGTGACCGCGACGGCGACCGTCGAGGTACCGCCGAAGACTTCACCGAAGCGATCCTGGGCGCGGATGTAGGCGTGATCGGGAAAGAGGTCGCGCGGGTCGGTGTCGATCCGAACGCTCGGACCCGGCAGCGGTCGCCCGATCGCGAGCATGGCGGTGTTCAGGATCGGATAGAGGAAGAACAGACTGACCGCGCACAGCAGCAACGCGACGGGGCCGCGATTGCGTACGACCCATCGCGCAAAACGCAGACTCTTCGTCCGTCTCGGTCCAGCGTCGCTGGGCGCATCGGCCATGGCCACCCGGCAACCCTAGCTGGCCGGGGGGCCTTTGGGACGGGTCTCGTCCCCGAGTCTTTCAGCAGCGACGGGCGGGCGAATCCTCCGGATCCGCTGGCAGCGTCGCGCAGCGGGCCAGGAAATCTTTCGGAGAAACGACCCGAGCACCTCTGCCGCGCGCGCGACCCGCTACTTGTCGATCCGCGGTGACCACCGCGATCTCGGCCGGATCTTCGGCCCGGCGGACGCGATCGACGAGCCAATCGTCTGCGGAGTCGGCAAAGACACAGTGCGGCCCGCTCGAGCCGGCCGTGGCTGCGGAATCGTCGGGACCGTCGAAGACGATCCAGACCTCGGCATCGGCGTCGAAGGCTGACGCGCGCTCGAGCAATTCGCGACGCCGCGAACCGGTCCACCATTCGGAGCGGTCCTTCCCGCCGAGCACGGCCGCGTGAAGCACGTTGTATCCGTCCACCAGCCAGATCGTGGGTTCGCGAGAAGTCATCGGGGAAGCAGCGTAGACGATCGCCTCGCAACCTTCGTCCCGATCCCGGAGCTCGGCTTCAACCGCCGCCCAGCCCACACCCGCGGCAACAAAACCCGCGCCGATCCCGACCGCCACCACCATCTCCCGCCCAAACCGCGCCCACCCCCCAATCCGACCCACCCCACGCGATCGCAATCCCTCCCCTTCCCCATACGCAACCTGCTGTTTTTCATACGATTCTCGCCTAACTCCCACAGCCCGTCCCTCCTCTAGAAGAAACGGAGCCACTGTGAACGCACAGCGTGACAAGAGCGGTCACGGCGCAATTATTTTTTGGATTCCGGCTAGATGACGCGGCGCGACTCGCTGAATGCTCGATTCAGAACGCAGGCGGTGCTCGTTGGGGAGTCGGGGGGAGGGGCATTCGCTCCAACCCCATGTCGCTCACACCCCTCCCCCCGACTCCCCAGCGCAATGGGTTGCCAACCCAAAAGAAGCCCACGCATTCAGGCGGCCCGATGGAATGAAACATCACTGGGGTGTGGGGTGACGGGAGGGTTGAGGGCGACATGGGCCTGAGCCCGATGCCCTCCCGTCACCCCACACCCCGAGCACCATCCCCGCACTAAAGCGCAACGATCCGCAGCCCCCATTCGCAGGGGCGTCGTCACAATTCTTCGTCTTCGTCGACTTCCTTGATGCAGATCGGGTGCGGAGAAAATTCGGGGCCGCCGTGCCAGCCGGGGATCTTTGCGGCTTCGGCGAGCCAGGAGTCGGCGATCGACCGATCGACCAGCGCGTCGTTGTTGTCGAAACCCTCGATCAGGGCATCCCAGAGGTCGCGCCCGCCACCCTCCCACCACTCCGGACTCGGGTTCTCGAAGTCGATCGCGAGACGAACCATGTCTGCCATTGCACTCCCCTTGCCGGCCACCAGCCAGCGCCGAATCTATCCCTTGAACGCGCGCTTCTCCAGCTTCAGCGATCGGGCGCGCCGTCTCGCTCGCGCACCACCAACTCGAACAGACGCCGCTGCCATTCGGGAGAGAGTTCGACTTGCCTGACTCCCAATTCGGCGGCCACCCCTGTCTGCTCGAAGCAGTAGCGGCGCCAGACCTCGGGCGGATATTCGTCGAGCGGCAGTGCAAATCCGCCCACCAACTCGCCATCGCTCGCTCGGATGTGACCCGCGCGCGCGCCGACGCCGCGAAACTGATGGCAGCTCACACAGGCCTTCTCGCGAACCAGAAAATTCCGATCCACTTCCTCCAGATCGGACAAGGCCGCGAGCGGGTCGCTGTCGGTGAGCTGAAAGCTTTCGAGCGTGAGCCCGAAGAGCCCAAACGTATTCGAAACCACGCTGGCCGGTGGCGGCAAGGCGAAGTAGAGAAACGCACCCGCCGATCGCGTGAGGATCCAGGGTTCGGGCTTCGATTCGCGCCACGAATAGCGGCGCTGGGTCTGGTAGAGGTCGACGACCCGAAAGAGGTTTCGCTCGCCGTCCAGTCCGATCACGACGCGCGGCCCGTAGGGGCGGGCGGCATCGAGGTCGAGCACGGCGCGCTCGTGGCGCAGATTGGTCAGCACGAGCCAGCGGCCGCTGCCGACGCGCTCGCTGCCCATCGCGTCGAGCAGGGCAAACAGGTCGATCGCGTCGTAACTCGGGACCGCGATCGGAACGCCGCGCCCTCCGCCAGACTCGAAAAACGCCCGCACCGCCGCTGTCAGCCGCGGCTCTCCCGGGTGGTTTTCGATCTGTTCGGTGTAGCTCCAGAAAGGCTCGGTCGAAGGGCCGGGATTCCGCCAATAGCTGCGCGCAGCGAGGGTGTCGCGAAAGGTCCTTGCGCCCTCGCCGACGCCGATGAATCCCATCAGGTGCCTTCGCGCGGGATTGGCCTTCGAGTTCATGTTCAAGACGGATTGGTGGTCCTGCCCGATCGAGAGAAAGGTCTCGGCTTCGGGATGTCCGGCTCTGCGCAGCGAGTCGCTGAATCCCGCCGCCGCCTCGACGAAACCCGGAATATCCCGCTGCGCGGCAAGGACCAGAAACGACGGCGCATCGGCGCGGACATGGCGCACGGGAGACGCCTCGCGCCGGATCGAGCTCGTCGGAAAAGCCAGTTGGTAGTAGTTGGAGAGTTCCTCCAGGCCGGCCCGCTCCGGTTCCAGATCGTAGATGCCGCTGATCGGGATCACGCCTGCCAGCACCTTTGATTCGAGATTCTCCGCGGCGAGATAGCGCCGGTCGAGAGCGACCAATGCCGCGACCTGCGCGCCCGAAGCGTGGCCGGCGAGGAAGATCCGCGCTGGATCCACGCCGAGTTCGTCCGCATGCTCGACCAGCCACGCGATCGCCGAGGCCGCATCCTCTGCAAAAGCGGGCTGCGTATGGGCGGGCGCGGGCCGATGGCGGATCAGCGCAACCGAAATCCCCTCGGCGCGCAGCGGGGCCGCCACGAGCTCCGCGAGCGAAAACGAACTCGTGCCCTCGATCCCCCAAAAGCGGCCGGCGACGAAAGCGAGCAGCGGTGCGCGCTTTGGCGCTTTCGCTGCGCGGAGGGCGGGAAAGAAATCGAGCGTCGCCTCGGAGTCGCCGTAGACGACGTCCAGCCGAGGTTCGGCGCCAAACGCCAATCCCGAGATCAGCACCCACGCAGCCCATGCGGACAGCGCTCCCAGACGCGTGGCCTGGCGGTTTCGTTTGCGGCTCGGCTCGACCATCCCGCCCGGATCCCTAGCGCATCGAGGCACGTTCGGGCATGGTTTTGTGCGAAGTGACCCCCATTGCACGAGGGAGACTCCCGATGATCGCTGGATCAGGACTTCGAATGATCCTTGGCGCCGTGCTGGCGGCCGCACTCGGTGCGG
This sequence comes from Deltaproteobacteria bacterium, assembly GCA_024640705.1. Lineage (GTDB taxonomy): Bacteria > Myxococcota_A > UBA9160 > UBA9160 > SMWR01 > JACZVU01. The sequence goes on along the minus strand of JAHEEJ010000184.1, from coordinate 557 downwards.
CTTGCGCAACCGAAAGCCGCGTACCCGATGTGACGCACGACGGGCTCGAGCGCGTCGAGGGCTCCGTGGCGGCACGCGCCTGGCAGAAACCGGGCGCAGACTTCAGCCAGTACACCCGCGTTGGCCTGCTCGATTGTGAGGTGGCATTCAAGCGAAACTGGAAGATGAATCACCCCGACGTGCGCACGCGCGACATGGAGAGGATCAAGAAATCGCTCGCCGACGAGTTCCGCAAGGTCTTTTCCGCCGAGCTGGAAAAGGGTGGCTATCCGGTCGTTGCGGAAGCCGACGACAATGTGCTCCTGATTCGCCCTGCCATCATCGATCTCGACGTCGCTGCACCCGACACGAACTCGGCTGGCCGTTCCGATTCGTTTACGACATCTGCCGGTAGCATGACGCTCGTCATCGAATTCTACGACTCCGTATCCAGCGAAATCCTCGCACGCGCCATCGATCGAAGAAACGCCCGCAACGTCGGAAACGTTACGTGGACGACTCGCGGCACCAACACGGATGCTGCCCGAAGACTGTTGAAACGCTGGGCGGATCTGCTC
>JAHEEJ010000183.1 GCA_024640705.1 Deltaproteobacteria bacterium | reverse complement strand
CGTAGCGGAGCCCGAGGTCGCCGCGGTAGTTCATGTCACCGCTCGCTCCCCCCTGATAGCGGAATTTGTCCAGCCGTTCGATCGAGGCGCTCGAAACGTAGTCGTACGAGAACAGCCCCCAAATGCCAAGCCGATTCGTGATGTTGTAGTCCAAGATCAAAATCGGCTCGACGACGGTCAACCTCTCGTTGAGGAAGGGATTCCCGTCGCCACTATCCCCGTTGTGGTAGTAACCGAGACGGAACGCCGCCGACCCCGTGCCGGCCTCCGCGGACCCCGTGAACGTGGCCGTCGCCGGGTCGTCCCCTTCAGCCGCGATCGCGACGGGTGCCAGCAGGAGGCCTAACAGGAACAGGAACCAAAGCAGCGGTCCCATCCGCACCGCGGCGCGCGTCAGTAGCACCCGCAGCCTCCACCGGCGCCCGTGCCGACCCCACCGACGCTGCCTTCCCGCGAGTAGAGGACCTTCTGGAGGAAATGGACCTCACTCGGGTCTTCCTCGAGGAGCATGGTCGCGTCGTTCAGTTGCTCCTTCTCATAGAATTCCACCGTCTGGCACCCCGTGAGCACGGCTGCCAGCGCGAGAATCGCGACACAAAGCAAGCCGCGAAGCGCTGCGAGCTTCGAACGTTCTTCGCTTTTCCGACTGCCCACGTGATTCACCACCATACACCCATAATTGCGCATTGCAGTACCATATCGCAACCAATCGAGGACAAGCAATCGAAGCTGGGTTTCGCCGAAGACCCGGCTTCTTTTACCTATCCGCCGCAACGAGCCGCCAATAGCACAGGAATCGTGCTGAGTGGTACGAGCAACATCACCATCTCCACCGTTTTGGCATTCGTCTTCGCTTCGCGTTTTCCCCTTTTCGCCTTGCCGCGGCGGAGCGAGAGACTCCAGCATCGAATACGGATCGCCGAGCGCATTCGCAACGGCTCGCTCGAGCGCTTACCATGCGCTGGCAGTCGCGATCGGGACTGTGTCAGACTGTCGTCGCGAATGGTGGAAGCGGATCCCGGACAGGGTCACGCAAAACGCTCTCGGGGCCAGAGCGGCCCGGGCCGGCTCGCGACTCGCTCGCCCCGCGGAGCGCACACGTGACCCAGTTACGCGAATGGCTGTACACGCTCCTCGGCGCTGCACCCGAGACCACGCAGCACCTGCTCGCGACGGTCGTCACGATCGTGGTCCTCATCCTGATCCGCGCGCTGACGCTGCGCGTGGTCAACCGGCGCGTCGAAGACGCGCGCTCTCTCTACCGTTGGCGCAAGACCATCAGTTACGTCGCGTTCGGCATCGCGCTCGCCATTACGATGCGGGTGTGGTTCCCGGGCCTGAAGGGCGTCTCCACCTTCCTCGGCTTGCTCTCGGCCGGACTCGCGATCGCGCTGCGCGACCCGATCGTGAACCTCGCCGGTTGGGCGTTCATCCTCTGGCGCAAGCCCTTCGAGGTGGGCGATCGGATCCAGATCGGCGACTACGCGGGTGATGTGATCGACGTGCGGATCTTCCAGTTTACGCTGATGGAAATCGGGAACTGGGTGGCCGCCGACCAGAGCACCGGGCGCGTCATCCACGTGCCCAACGGCAAGGTGTTCACGGAGATGACCGCAAACTACACCAAGGGCTTCCAGCACATCTGGAACGAAATCCCCGTACTCATCACGTTCGAGAGCGACTGGGAGAAGGCCAAAGCGATCCTGACCGAAATCGCGAACCGCTGCGCGGAAAGCCTGAGCACGACCGCGCAGCAGCGCCTGCGCAAAGCCGCCCAGAAATACATGATCTTCTACTCGAAGCTCACACCCGTGGTCTATACGAGCGTGATGGACTGCGGCGTGCTGCTCACGATCCGTTACCTGACCGCTCCGCGCCATCGGCGGGGCAGCAGTGAGGCGATCTGGGAAGAGATCCTGCGCGAGTTTGCGCGCTGCGACGACATCGACTTCGCCTACCCGACGCAGCGCTTCTACCAGAATCCGATCGAAGGCAAGCCCGGCAAGCAGCCTGAAGCCGGATAGCTGGATCCTGGAATTCGCGGGCTATCTTCGCGCAGCATGAATGGACATGTCCGAGTCGAGCGGGATGGCGCGATCGGCTGGTTGATCCTCGACCAGATCGAGCGACGCAACGCGATCAACCGCGCGATGTGGGCCGCCATCCCCGCCGCGGTGGGCGAGCTGGACGGCGACCCGGAGGTGCGGGTGATCGTGCTGCGCGGTGCGGGTGACGTCGCCTTCGTTTCGGGCGCCGACATTTCCGAGTTCGAGGAAGCGCGCAACGCAGAACGCGCCGCCGAATACGCGGCGCTGACCGGCCGCGCCTTCGCGGCCCTGACCGACGCCGCAAAGCCGGTGGTCGCGATGATCCACGGATTCTGTGTCGGCGGGGGCACGGCGATCGCGCTCCACGCAGACCTGCGTTATGCGGCAGAGGATGCCCAGTTCGGGATTCCGGCGGCCCGGCTCGGCCTCGGTTACGAGGCCGAGGGCGTCGAGCATCTGGCGCAGCTCGTCGGACCTTCGACCGCCGCCGAGATGCTCTTTACCGCGCGCCGCTACGGGGCGGACGAAGCCCTGCGCGTGGGTCTGGTCAACAACGTGATCCCCAAAGCCGAACTCGAAGCCTTCGTTCGCGATGTCGCGGCAACGATCGCCGCCAATGCGCCGCTCAGCGTGCGCAGCGCCAAGCTGGTCCTGCGCGAACTCGGTCGCTCACCCGAGCTGCGCGACACCCGGCTCATCGAAGAATCCATCCGCGTTTGTCTCGCCAGCGCAGACTATCGCGAGGGCGTGCAGGCATTTCTCGAAAAGCGCTCGCCGAAATTCAGCGGCACCTAGCAAACAACGGATGGGTTGCGCACGCTTGTGCTCCAGCCCGATGCGCAATCGCTCATTCCGCTTCGAATTGCGCGAGATACCAGCGCGTGACGTCTGCGACCTCGGACTCTTGAGGGAGCATGACCCCGTGGCGATGAGCGCGCGAGACGACGCCCTGCTGTACGGCCTCGCAGACCTGCCAATCCTGCTCTCCGAGCAGGTTCATGAAGTCGACGGCGTCGCTGGCGTCGAAGTCGGAACGCGCCTGGGTGTCGGGTTCGAACAGCCACTCTGAAACGATGCGCGTGCGCGTTGGACTCACGGGCCACAGCGAGCGCGCGCAGACATAGTCTGGAAACAGATACAGCAGCAGGTTCGGCAACACGAGTTCGGCGTGGTACTGCTGCCGCGGCCGGTCGCGCAGACCTGCAAAGATCGGACGCTGCGTCGTGCCATCCAGCGTCGAGGTGCACGCACCCTCGCGATATTCCGGAGGCTCCGAGCCCGATGCGTCGACCGTTCCCGTACGGTAGAGCGGAACGAGATCGGTCAGTTCGGGATGCACGCCGGGGCAGTGGTAACACTCCATGTAATTTTCGACGAGAATCTTCCAGTTCGCGGCGACCGTGCGCTCCGCGCGAGCTCCGACTCGAAGCGACGCGAGCGGGAACGGACGCGCACGCTCGGGCAGAGCGCCGAGCTGATCGAGCAGCGCTTCGCCATCGGGATCCAGCCGCAGGAAGACGAAGCCCTCCCAGGTCTCGACGGCAACGGGATACAACGCGAGCGAATCCTTGGGAAATTTATCAGCATCGGGCGGCTGCGGAACCGCGCGCAGGGCGCCGTCCAGCGCATAGCTCCAGGCGTGATAGCGGCAGCGAATCGCGCCCTCGAAGCGCCCTTCCCTTGCCGCACACAGCCTCGCACCGCGGTGTCGGCACACGTTGTAGAAGGCTCGCAGGGCGCCGTCTCGGCCCCGCACGACCAGCACGCTCTCGGGGCCCAGCTCGAACGTGAAATAATCGCCCACTTCCGGCAGTTGTTCTTCTCGCCCGGCCAGCACCCAGGAACGGAAGAAGATCCGCTCGAACTCTCGCTCGAGAACCTCGGGATCTCGATAGTAGTTCCCGGTCAGCGTCGGGATCAGGTCCGTCGTCACCGCAATTCCCCCCTCGATTACACTCTTTACGGATCAGCTGTCGTCACCAGGTGGTCTGGAATTCAAGGAAGGGTGCGAATCGCGTCGCAACCTTCGAAGGCCCGGCCGTCGAAGGTATTGCCGGTCGCGCAGGCCAAGTCGTCACCAACCTCGAGACTCGCCTCCCTCACGTTGAAATGACTCACGAGATCGGTGATGCCGTCATCATTGACGTCGCCCGGGTGGCCACCGCTGCGGTGACTTGGCTGCGCCCCGCCGGGTCCGAACTCGAGCGTCGTCCGGTCGATATCGTCGATGTCGAACTCGGGCTCGCCGAGAATCGCGACCGGAATCACGCCCGGCCTCGTCACCCGCACCGCAGCGACCTGGGCCGAAACATCGACCTTGCGAGGCGGAAGCGAGAGCACGCTGTGGTAGGCCACGAGCGTCACGATCGATCGCGCCGGAATCTCGACCTGATCGGACGGCGTCAACAATGCGTAGGGAGCCAGATCGTCGGTAGCGCTCGTCACGTATGGGATCAGACTGTCGATTTCCATGCCCTGGAAATCGAGCGCAACGGCCTTGCTCGCTTGCGCCCAGTTGACGAAGACGCTGACGGCGATGTTGTGGGGCGCGTCGACATAACTCGAAACCATCAGACCCCTGACATCCTGGGGCGGAGTCGAGCCGTCGGAGCGGCTCGTGCCGACCCGCCTCATGCCGGGGCGAATGAAGCGGCTGAAGTTCCCCAGCGCCCAGAGCATCTTCGACTCGTAGAAATTGCCATTGAACCGCTGGTAGTCGATGTAGACGAGGCCATCTTTGTATTCGTAGGGTGAGACCCCGAGCCACCATTGCCAACTCGACGCCTCGGCGATCGTCAGGTCGTAGTGGGCGGTGCGGGCGATGTGCAAAGCGGGATCGATACCCAGATCGCGCCCCGAGCCATAATCGCCCAGGATCGAATACTCCGACATCGCGAACTCCAACCCATAGCGGTCGAGCTTGCCGCGCAGAATCTGGCGCGAGAGGACCAGTCCGCTCTGCGGCGTGTCGGACCAATAGCTGTGGCTCGCAATTGAATTTCCGAGATGCTCGCCGATGTAGTCCGGACTGGTCGGATCGAAGAAGGCGTCGACGTAGTCGTCGAGCGTGTCCACGTAGAGGTATTTGTGCTCGCCGGATTCGGGAGTCTCGATCCGGGTCGCCCCCAGATCCTGCGCGGCGAGCGCAGCGACGACCCGCTTGATGTCGCTCGTGCTGTAGCGATTTCCCTCTTGACCGCTGTCGCGGTTCCAATCCCACTGCGGTTCGTTGACCGGGCTGATCACCGAGAAATCGATGCCTTCGGCACTGCGGAAGTGGGCGAGGATGTCGGCGAGGTAGCGCGCAAAGTCGTCGACCTTGTCGTCCGCGAGATTGGTGGTTCCCGAGTTGGTGCCCGCAAACGCGTTGCCGTTCTTGGTCAGGTTGATCGGCGGGCTGTTGACGAACGCCGTCATCTGCTCGACGCCGCGCGCCTTTGCGGCCTGGAGGAACCAGCGCTGCCCGGGCAGGCGGGTCCAGTCGTAGTCGCTGAAATCCTCGTTGTAGAAGGTGTCGGCCCGGCGCCAGACGTCTCGGATGTTGTTCTGGCGGGTGCTGCCCGCACCGATGTTGAATCGCCACGCCGACAGCGCGATGCCTTTCGGGTCGTGGCTCGCGTCGAGCCCTGTTTCGAACAGCAGGTCCGCGATGGCCTCGCGCTTTTCGAGCGGCCACCCGCCGACGAACTGGACCGACCAGGCGTCCGAGGCGCCGAATCCGTGGATCTCCTGCCGAAGCTCGCGGGTATTGATCGTTACGATCAGCGGATTCGGATGGGTCGTCGCAAGAGTTCCGCTGGATCCCGGATGACAGGGTACGTAGCCCGGGATCTCCAACTGGGCGACGGCGGGCTGGATCGGGCCGGCGACGAGAAGGACGAGGGCAACGAGTCGCAGCAGCTGGAGCATGGCGAAGGGCCTCATTCGGATCGTTCGATTTCGGGTGTGGCGACCGGCCAGCCCCACTTTACCAGCCGAGGCGGCGCGCCCTCAAGGAAAATGGCGCGAGCCGTTTGATCCCCGCCTCGAACGCCCGGCACGCTGCATTCAACCGAACCACTTAACGAGCAAAGTTGCCGCCTGGTGTATTCTGATCCCGGCACCGACCGCTTTTGCGCGTCCGCGCGAGCGATTTCAGCGGGGCGAGACGAGGGAGCAGCGAGTCGGCAAATGGCAACCCGTGAAGACACGGTTTCTCGAAGCGGTCTTCGGTCCGTCCGCCTGGAGAACGAGTGCATCAGCGTGTCACTCTTGCCGGAAGCGGGCGGCAAGATCGCGGAACTGATCGATCGCCGATCCGGTCGCAACTGGCTTTGGCAGAATCCACACCTGCCCATCCGCCGCCCCGTCTATGGATCGGATTACGGCAGCGAACTGGATTCCGGCGGTTGGGACGAAATCCTGTTCTCCACCAGCCCTTGCGAGGTCGGGCTGCCGGACGGAACCCGACATCGCATCCCTGACCACGGCGATCTGGTCGGCCAGGCCTGGCAGCTCGAAGAATCGGCCGCTCTGGAATCGGGGCACGCGGTTTGCGACCTGGTGACAACGGGTCGCGTATTCGATTTCCGTTGGCGCCGCGTCGCGACCCTCGACGCGCAACGCCCTCTCCTGACTCTGGACTATTCGCTGGAGAACACCGGGGATTTGCCGTGGCCCTGGGCCTGGTGCGCCCATCCATTGATTGCGGTGGAGCGTGGCATGCGAATCGAGTTGCCGGCCGGCCAGAAATTTCGCGTGGCGGATTCGAAGCGCTTGAACCTCAACCAGCCAGCCAGCGAATTCGCCTGGCCGAGTTTGCCGTTGGGCGATGGCAGCAGCATCGATCTTGCGGCCAGCTTCGACTCCGGGTCCGAATCCGATCGATTCGCCGCCAAGCTATTCGTGCGATCGGCGTCACCCGGCGCGGTGAGCGTTTCGTCAGCGGATCGAACCGAACGCTTGACGATTCGATACGACGAACGTCAGATCCCGTGGCTCGGCTTGTGGATCAACAATCGCGCGTGGTCCGGTTGCGGCTCGCAGCCGCATCTCAATCTGGGCCTCGAACCCTCCACATCGCCCTGCGAAAGCCTC
>JAHEEJ010000182.1 GCA_024640705.1 Deltaproteobacteria bacterium | reverse complement strand
ACCGGGCGGATCCGCGTGCCGTTTTCGAGCCAAGGCTGTCGCGTGAAGCGCGGTAGGTCGAGCAGGACGCCGCGACTGATCACGCCGCCCCGGCCCTGGTCGACGCGATTCCCGGACGCGGTGTCCATCGACAATCCGGCCACGTCCCGCCCGTTGTACATCTTGCCGTCGTAGGAGACGCGCGCGAGCGCATCCCATTGGGTCGCGCAGGGCAGGGGGATCGAGAGTCCCTCGTCGCCGGGGCCGGATCCCACGGGCGGCGGGTGGAACGGAAGCGCACACGAGATCACCCGGCCCGCAGTCGGAATCGAGCACGCGGCCAGCACGCGCTCGCGGGTGATGAAATTCAGGGTGCCGAGCTGGTCGTCGTCGCCCCAGCGCCCCCAGTTCGAGTAACGCTCGCCCCACTCTCGGACGGTTCGCGCGTTCAACTCCTCGGTCATGTTCCCGCTTCCATCGGCGTTGGATCTGCTTCAGACCAGCAACGCGTCGTCGTCATGGCCGCGATCGTAACCGATGGGTACATTTCCCGCCGTGACGCGGGAGGTCGCGGCTGAAACTTCGGGCCCGCCCGCGCGAAAGTCGGATTGGTTTCGCATCTCATCCAAGGGAGAGTTTCGATGAGCACGTTTGGAATCCTGGTCGGAGGCGGCCCCGCACCGGGCATCAACGGCGTCATCGGTGCCGCCGCCACCGTCGCGTTGCGCGGCGGTCATCGCGTCGTCGGGATCTACGAGGGCTTCCGTCACATCATGGCCGGCGACACCGACCAGACCGTCGAACTCGATCTCGCGGCGGTCGATCAGATCCACCTCAAGGGTGGATCCGTGCTCTACACATCGCGCGCCAACCCCACCAAGGCGCCGGAGACGATCGCGCATTGCGTGAAGTCGCTCGACGCACTGGGCGTCGACTTCCTGATCACGATCGGTGGCGACGATACGGCCAGCTCGGCGATGCGGGTCGCCGAGGCCGCGGAAGGTCGCCTGCGGGTCGTCCACGTGCCCAAGACGGTCGACAACGATCTCCCGCTGCCGATCGGGATTCCCACCTTCGGTTTCGAAACCGCGCGCGAGCACGCGACCGCGGTCGTCGAGAGAATCCTCGAAGACATGCGCACGACCCGCCGCTGGTTCTTCATCATCATGATGGGACGCACCGCGGGCCACCTGGCGCTCGGCGCCGGCAAGGCCGCGGGCGCACCGATCGCTTTGATCCCCGAAGATTTCAGCCAGACGCCGATCCAGATGGAAGATGTCGTCCGCACCCTCGAGGGCGCCATCGTGCGCCGCCTGGCCGAGGGCCGCCCCGACGGCGTCGCGGTGATCGCCGAGGGGATTGCCGAGCACCTCGACGAGAGCGATCCGATCCTGCAGGGTGCGCCGCGCGACGAGCACGGGCACATCCGGCTCGCCGAAATTCCGCTGGGCAACGTGCTGCGCAAGGCGGTCGGCGCGTCGCTCGCGAGCCGCGGAGTGACGGTCGCGATCGGCGAGAAGGATGTCGGCTACGAGGTTCGCTGCGGCTACCCGACGGCCTTCGATCGCGACTACACCCGCGATCTCGGCGTCGGCGCCGTGCGCTGTCTGCTCGACGGACACTCGAGCGCACTGATCACCCGCCAGTCGGGCGCGATCGTCCCGATTCCGTTCGCCGAAATCGTCGACCCCAAAACGGGCCGCGCCCGGGTCCGACACGTCGATACGACGTCGGATTCCTATCGCAACGCGCTGGCGCTGCAGGAGCGCATTACCGCCGAAGACCTCGCCGACGACGCGATGCTCGCGCGGATTGCGAAGGCCGCGAAGCTGACCCCGGAAGAAGCGAAGCGCCGTTATTCGCCGCTGTAGGATTCAGCGGCCGTTCAGCGCCTTGTCCTTGCGGATCGCCTGCACGACGTGATGGCCCGGCATGCCGGTGACGCCGCCGCCCGCGTGCGTCGCCGACGAGGCCTGGTACAGCCCCCGAATCGGCGAGCGGTAGTCGGCATAGCCCGGTGCAGGGCGCATGTGGAACAACTGATGGGGCGTGAGTTCGCCGTGGTAGACGCTGCCGCCGATCAGGTTCCACTCCTGCTGCATTTCGCGCGGGCCGATCGTCTGTCGGTGCAGGATCGAGTCCACGAAGCCCGGGGCCACGAGCTCGACGCGGTCGCACAACCGGTCGGCGTAGGCTTCGAGTTCGGGCCCGTGCTCCTCATCGGCCCAGGTTGCCGGCACGAATTGCGAGCACAGCGAGACGATGTGCGCGCCTTCGGGCGCGAGCGTCCGGTCGAACACCGACGGGATGGCCATGTCGGCGAACGGCCGCGCCGCAGCCTTGCCGGTGCGCGCGTCCTGGAACGCCGTTTCCAGGTGTTCGACGTTGTCGAGGATCTGGATCGCGCCCCCGTGCACATCGGGATCGAAGCCGGGATTGGCGCTGAACTCCGGCAGGCGATCGACGGCCAGATTGACCTTCACCATGCCCGAGCGGCTCTTCCAGCGCGCGATGTCGTCGACGAAGTCCGGCGGTAGCTGCTCGCGGTCGATCTGCTGCTCGAAGGTGATCTTCGGGTGACAGGTCGTGACGACGACCGGCGCATGCAACTCCTCCCCGCCCGCCAGCGCGACCCCGACCGCGCGGCCCTCGCGGATCAATACTCGCGTCACCGCTGCGTTGACCCGCACCTCGGCACCGAACGACTCGGCGGAGCGTCGGCAGGCGTCGGCAACCGCTCCCATCCCGCCTTCGGGATAGCCCCACGACGAAGTCATCGCGCCCTCGCCGGATGCGCCGACCGAGAGGTGCATCAGCACATACGCGGTGCCGGGCAACTCGGGCCCTCCCCATGAACCCAGCACACCCGGGCACGCGAGCAGCCCGATCAACTCGCTGGATTCGAACCACTCGCGCAGCAGATCGGCCGCGCTCATGCTGAAGAGCCGCGTGATGTCCGCCACCTTGCGCACATCCAACTCCGTGCGGCGGCGCAGGAGGAACTTCAGCTGATCCAGCAGGTCGCCGGGCTTGCTCGAGCCGAATTTGGGCGGCGTCTCCATCAGCAGCGGATGCATCAGCTCTGCGACGCCGCTGATCCAGTCGAGGTATCTCGGCAGCGCGTCGACGTCCCGCTTGGAAATCTGCCCGAGGCTCGCGTGCTGCTTGGGCCCGCCATCCTCGACGATCGAACGACCGTCCGGGAGGGGCAGATAGCCGAGGCCTTGCGGGAAGATCTGGTAGCCGTGTTTGGGCAGTTGCAGATCCTTGACGATCTGCGGCGGCATCAGGCTCATCACATAGGAAAGGGTGGCGACCTTGAATTCAGGAGCCTCGGGCCACGGAGACATCGTGTCGGTCGCACCGCCGGTCTTGTGGCGGGCTTCGAGCACGACCACACGGGCGCCGCCCTTGGCCAGGTAGGCGGCGGCGATCAGGCCGTTGTGACCTCCGCCGATGACGATGGCGTCGTACTGGTTTGCGGACATCGGATCCTCCTCGCTGTGGCGGCCTCTAGGCGATGACTGCGTGTTCGAGTCGGCGCAGCGCGCGGGCCCGCGTGGTGCCGACCTGCGCGCGCGCTCCCGCGCTGACGTGGGCGAGCGCGAGTCCGTCGAGATACGGCAGGTACCACTCCGTCAGGTCGTCTGGATCCACGCCCCGGAACGATCCCGACGCCACGCCTTCTCGCAGAATGCCGGTGAACAGGTCGCGCCAGGCGCGGCCCGAAGATTCGAGCTCTTCGGCACCCACCACGGGCGCATTGGCGGCACACGAGAGCTGGAACCACATCTCCCAGCGCGGATCCCGCGGCTGCTGGGGCAGATACGTCTCGACGTAGCGGGCGGCGCGGCGCTTCGGAGAGCGCATCCGGGCGAGATCGCTCGCCAGTTCGGCGTGAATCGCGAGCTCACTCCAGCACAGGGTTTCGAGCAGCAGCCGATCGCGGGTTCCGAAGTAGTACATGACGTGGCCGACGCTCATCTGGGCGCGGGACGCGATGTTCTCCAGCCGCAGACCGCCGATGCCGTCCCGCGCAATCTCCTCCATCGCGCAGCGCATCACCACGTCACGCTTGTCGCGTCGCTGGATCTTCTCTGCCCGCATCGCGTCAGAAATCTAGAATCTTTTTCTAATCGTTACAAAGGCTGCGCGGATGGCAGCGAACCGAGCGCGGAGGCATCTGGCAGCGCGCGAGCGGTTTTTCGCTGTAGGCAATTACACGCAGCAAAAGCGCTCGCGTTGCCGGTTTACCAGAACCCGGGCGTTCTGGTACAACCCCCTTGGAGCCACCGCGGAGGATTCGTGAAACAGGAGCGCGAAAAGAGTCTCGAGCGCCAAATGCGCGCATTCCATTGGGTGCGACTGCTCGCCGAGTTGCCCGGCCGCTTTGCGGGCACGAGCGAGGAGCGAGAGGCTGCCGAGCGAATCGAGGCCTGGATGCGCGAGATCGGCATCGACGAGGTCTGCTCGCAGCCCGTGCGCGCCCGGCCGCGCCCGGCCTGGGTGGCGGGGTTGCACCTCGGTGTCGGAGCGGTCGCTTGTGCACTCGGGGGCGCGCTGGGTGTCGCAATCGGGGGCATCGCCGCCTACTCGTTCAGCCGCGAACTGCGCGCCCGCGATTCGCTGCTCTCCCGCTGGTTCACCTCCACGAATTCCTTGAACGTGGTCGGGCGGGCCGGGTCGAAAGCGCCGACCCAGCGCGTGGTTCTCTGCGCCGAGCTGGACGCACGGCAGCCCAGCTGGATCTTTTCCGAGTTTCTCGCGGGCTGGAACGCCCGACGCGTCGATCCGACCCCGGCGTCCCGCCCGACCCGGGGCCCGGCCGCCGTCGCCGAGATTCTGCTCTGGTCGGCGCTGGCCGCGGTGGTCGTTCGCTGGCTCGGCGCGAGCGGTTTTCTGCTCGCCGCGGCGACGCTGTTGCTCGGAGTCGCGCTCGCCGCGGGGGCGTTGGTTTCGCTTCGGCAGGCTCGTGCAGTGCGCGCGCCCGGCGCAAACGACAACGCCTCGGGGATCTCTGCAATGCTGACGGCGGCCGAGCAACTGCTCGCGTTGCTGCCGCGGGGCGTCGAACTCTGGGTCGTCGGTAGCGGTGCGGGAGGCGCGGGCTGCAGCGGCATGCGGGCGTTCGTCGACGCGCATCGGGATTGGTCGACCGAACACACGCTCTTCATCCACTACAAGTGCGTGGGCGGCGGCGCGCTCCACTACATCGACAGAGAGGGGCCGCTCGCTGATACCGCATACGTCTCCCAACTGGCCGAACTCGCGCGCCGGGTGTCGGCGAGTGGCCTGTTCGGTGAGGTGACGCCCGTCGATTGGCCCGAGGATACAGAGGGTGGTGTCGCTGCGCGCGCAGGCTTCCAGGCGCTGTCGCTGATCTCGCTCGAGGCCGACGGTTTGCCGCGCAATCAACGCCTGGCTTCGGATCTCCCCGCATCGCTCGATATGGAGACCGTGATACGCGCCTCGGATTTTGGCGTGGCGGTGGCTCGTGCGGCACTGCGCGGAGAAGCGGGTCCCATCGCGATCCTCTGACGCGGCCGGCGGGAGCTCGCGGGCGCGACCTGACGATCGTCAATCGACTGGCGGATTCTCCATGCTCGACATCTTTCGCGATCTCGGTGCGGGCCTCTCTCGGTTTACCGAGCGCTGGGTTCCCGATTCGTGGGTGATCTGCATGTTTCTCACGAGTGCCGCGCTGGTTCTCGCGGTGTTCGGGGCGGATGTCGGTGTGGAAGAGGCGGTGCTCGCCTGGGGCGACGGCGTCTGGATCCTGCTCTCCCTCGCCATGCAGTTCACGATCGCGATGGTCGCTGCACACGCCTGTGTATCATCGCCCAAGGTATTCCGGCTGCTCGATCGGCTCGCTTCGATCCCCAACCCCGAGAAGCCCGTGCAGGCGATCGTGTTGGCGGGCTGTTTTTCGCTCGTCACCGGCTACCTGAACTGGGCGCTGTGTCTCGTCGCCTGTGCGCTGTTCGTACCGTTCATCTGCCGACGCAATCCGAACGTCGACATTCGCGTGTTGATCGCATCGGCCTATCTGGGGCTGGGAACCGTCTGGCATTGTGGATTGTCGGGCTCAGCACCGCTGATCCTCGCAACTCCCCACAATCCGCTACTCGACCCGTCGTCGGGAGCACCCGTCGTCGACCGGCTCTTTCCGGTCACGGAGACGATCTTCAACAGCTTCAATCTGCTCTACATGCTGGTGATCGGTGCGGTCGGCCTCGGTGTTGCGGTGGCCCTGCATCCGACGCGCAACGCCGTGACGCTCACACCCGAGCAGGTGGAGGCGATCCTGCCGAAGCCGCCGGAGCCCGAGAAGGCGCCGACGTCTCCGGCCGGCCACATGGACGCGTTTCGCGGTTGGGTGTGGCTCGCCGCGATCCTGTTCGCCTATCCGCTGGGCCACGCAATCTGGACCCAGGGCTTCGGGACGAGCTGGACGATCAACGCCTACAACGCGACGTTCCTGCTGGCGGCGCTGCTGCTGCACGGTCATCCGGTTTCGTTTCTGCGCGCGTGCCGCCGGGGTGTCGATGCCGCCTGGGGCATCATCCTGCAGTTTCCCTTCTACGCGGGAATCTTCGGCGTGATGCAGAATACGGCGCTCGGCAAGTGGATCGAGTCGCTCTTTACCGAATTCGCCAGTCAGCGCAGCTACCCCGCGGTGGTGTATGTCTACTCGGCGATCATGAATCTCTTCGTGCCTTCGGCGGGCTCGAAATGGCTGATCGAAGCGCCGTATCTGTTGCCCGCAGGCGAGCAGCTCGACGTTTCGGCCGTCACCGTGCTGCTCGCATACGCTTACGGGGACTCCACCACCAACCTGATCCAGCCCTTCTTCGCGATTCCGATCCTCGCAGTCACCCGGCTGCGCTTTGGAGACATCGTCGGCTACACGTTCATCGTGGCGCTGGCATGCTTTGCGGTCACGCTGGTCGCAATGGGACTGATCCCGCCTCGGCTGTGATGATCTGCGGAATGTCATAACCTCTGCTGCGATTGCTGGCATGGGCTTGGGGGGCTAGGGGATGAACATCGTCATCGTGGGGGCCGGGCGCGTGGGACAGACCCTGGCCGGGAAACTTGCGCGTGACGGGCATGATGTGTCCCTGATCGAAGCCGACGCGAGCAAGGTGCGCGCGCTTTTGG